>DAIPLL010000087.1:0-5609 GCA_036769265.1 Kapaibacterium sp. (SeqCode) | reverse complement strand
AGCACAAGCGGGAGCGAATCGGCACCAATTATAGACATTTGCTCCAAAACAAGTTTCCTGTCCTTAAAAATTCGTGGGAAATATCTGAAAGTAGACAAAGCTAAAATTGTTAGCTGACCAAATTCACGTAAAAAATGTATGATTTTTCGTCCTATGAATTCAAAGAAAAACATTTTATTTTCAAAATATTAAACAAACTCAAAATTACAAATAAGAAACTATATCACCAATGATTTAGTTGATTTTGTTATTTTATTATAGTTTCTTTTTGTAGTTTTGTGTTTTGTATTTATATTATTAACAAAACTAAAATGAAAAAATTTGCTGTTATAATGGCTGGTGGTTCAGGTTTGCGTTTCTGGCCTAAAACAAAAGAAAAACTGCCAAAACAATTTATACATCTTTATGGAGATGGTACGCTCATACAGAATACATTAAAACGATTAGAAATAGTTTTCCCGATTAACGATATATATGTTGTTGTAAATGAGATGTTTGCTCACCTTGTAAAAGAACAATTGCCAAATTTACCAGAGCAAAACATTATTGTTGAACCGTTTGGAAAAAATACAGCACCTGCTGTTGGGCTTGTTTCAACTGTTCTAGCTAATAAGTATAGTGAAGATGATATAATGCTTGCATTCCCAGCACATCAGGAAATTGCAAATTTAGGCGAATTTTACCAAAGTTTAGAATTGGCAATTGAAGCTGCATATACAAAAAACTCAATAATAACTATTGGGATTGCTCCAACACGTCCGGAAACTCAATTTGGTTATATCCAATTCAACGAAAAGCGTGATTCACTTGGTGAGTTGTTTGATAAAGGTGTACGTTATTGCACGACATTTGCTGAAAAACCTGATATTGAAACTGCAAAACGCTTTTTGCAAAGTGGAGACTTCCTTTGGAATAGTGGGATTTTTATTTCTAAGCAAAAAGTGTTTAGAGAAGCCTTTAAAAATTATTTACCATATTATTTCGAGGAGTTTTCAAATCTCTCAAATTATTTGAATAGTGACAGATTTTATGATGAACTTGAAAAATTATATATGAAATTAAACCCAATTTCATTAGATTACGCAATATTAGAAAAAGCAAATAATGTGCTTGTTATAATGTCTTCTTTTGCTTGGTCAGATCTTGGGAATTGGGATGAACTTTATCGGCTATCGCTTAAAGATGCTCGAAATAATGTTATCGAAGGCGAGGTAATAACTATCAACACTAATAATTCAATGATTATTTCGAATAATAATCTTATTTGTGCAATTGGTGTTGATGATTTGATTGTTGTTGAAGGTGAAAATTCAATTTTAATTTGTAAAAAAGGGAAATCTGAACAAGTTCAAGAATTAGTAGAGATTTTAAAAAAGAAACAATTGAAAAAGTATTTATGATATATGAAAATATATACAAAAACAGGTGATAACGGTACTACTGGTCTTTTTGATGGGCGACGAGTTCGTAAAGATGATCTAAGAGTAGATACCTATGGTACAGCAGATGAGCTCAACTCAATTATTGGGCTAGCAATAGCATTTGATTTACCAGAAAAAATGATAGATGATATACGTAAAGTTAGCCTTGATTTATTTGTTCTGGGCGGCGATTTAGCTACACCAAGAAACTCAGAGGTAAGTTATAAAGTAAATAGAATTAACGAAAGTTATATTTTGTGGCTAGAAAAAAAGATTGATGAATACACAGAAATATTACCACCACTTACTAACTTCATTCTTCCTGGTGGATGTAAATCAGCTTCTTTTCTTCACCAGGCTCGAACTGTTTGCCGGCGTTTGGAACGAAAAATGGTAACACTCTCTGAACAAGAGGACTTAGGTGAGTTTGTAATCATCTATGTTAATAGATTATCTGATTATCTTTTTATGGCTGCCCGACTTGCAAATTTTTACAACAAAATTGAAGATGTGATATGGAAACCTTAGATAATCAATTAAAACGTCCTGATTGGGATCAGCTTTATATAACAATGTGCTATTTAGTAGGTATGCGAAGCCGCGACCCGCATACACACGTTGGTTCTGTTATCGTTGATGCGGATAATGTTCTTGTTTCAACTGGATATAATTCATTACCACGTGGAATTAATATAGACAAAGATGCAAAAAGACTCTCACGCGAGGATGGTGAGAAATACTTTTGGGTTGAACACGCTGAACGTAATGCAATTTATAATGCTGCACGTCGCGGGACAACACTTAAAGGTTGCAAGATTTATGTTCCTTGGACACCTTGCACTGATTGCGCCAGAGCTATAATTCAAACAGGTATTTCCGAAGTAATAATTCATCAAAATGGTCAGGACTTTTATGATAAAAACACTGATGGCAAATGGATTGAGTCATATAAAAAAGTCGCAAGTATGTTTTTAGAGGCTGGAGTTAAAGTACGCTACATTGTTTGTGATATCGTAACACCAGAAATTTTTATGAATGGAATACTTTATCCAGCTGCCATATCTCTTAACAAAGAAAAAGTTGAATAATTTTTTAGTAGATGTATATGAAAAAAGTCATTGTTTTTGGTGGTACTTCTGCAATAGCAACTGAAGTTGAAAAGCTTTTTGCAGCAGAAGGTGCTGAACTTTGTTTGATCGATATTAAATTATCACGTTTAGAGGCAATAAAAAATGATATTTTAGCTCGTTACAAAACACGTGTCGAACTTATTGAATTTGATCCGCTTGATTATAACAAACAAAAAGAGGTTTTTCAAAACGCTGTTGAGATGCTCGGCGGAGTGGACATAGTATTAATTGCTTATGGCACTTTACCAGACCAGCAAAAAGCACAAACTGATATAAATTATGCATTGGAGCATTTTAATATAAACGCAACTTCAATTATTGCATTATCTTCAATTATTGCCAACTATTTTGAGAGCATAGGAAAGGGGACATTAGCAGTTATATCATCTGTTGCAGGGGACCGAGGTCGCAGGAGTAATTACCTGTATGGAGCTACAAAAGGTGCATTGTCGTTGTTTTTGCAGGGTTTGAGAAATCGCCTTGCTGATAAAAATATAGCAATTATAACTATCAAGCCAGGAATTGTTGATACTCCAATGACTGCCCATTTAGAAAAGAATTTTCTTTTTGCAAGAGTTGAAACTGTTGGTAGATTAATTTACGAAGCAATCATTAATCAAAAAGATGTTGTATATGTCCCAGGTTTTTGGCGTTTCATTATGTTAATAATTAAACTTATTCCTGAGAGTATTTTCAAGAGGTTAAATCTTTAATTTTGGTATAATTATTGATATTCTAACCTTAAATAAATTTAAGGTGTTGGGATGAAAAATTTTTATTTTTTCCTTATAATTTTTCCTTTATTTAGCTTAATAGCTCAAGATGAAGAATACGACTATGAAAAAGCCTTAAATGATATGGAGTTTAAAAAAAGGTACGGAGCTTTCTTTAATGCCAATTTTAATTCCCAACACACTGATTTCACAAGTCTGCCCAACGTTCCAAGTTGCTGCCCAAGGTATAAAACAGGTTCAGGGAATGGTTTCAATATTGGTGGATTGTTCGAAAATCATTTTGATAAGGATTTTTATTATGGTATTCGGTTAGGTTTTCAATATTTTAAATCAAGTTTCAGTTCTTTAGAAGATGAGAGTTTTATAATAGACGGCAAGCTTTATCCCGGTAAAATTGAACATTTGGTAGATTTAGATTTCTCACGAATTTCCTTATTCACTTATGCCAATTTCAAAGCTAAAGATAAATTATTTGTTTCAGTCGGACCCGATTTGTCTGTTTTTCTTGATGCTAATTACAAACAAATCGAAAAAATAAAGGATCCATCTGACAAAGGTACATTTAGCGATGGTCTGCGGTATAGAAATAAAAATAGTGGCAATTTAAAAGACTTTAACGCATTTAACGTAGGAGTGAAAATTCTTGTTGGTTACGAACTCATATTAAATAAAAATCGCTCGTTGAGACTTACTCCAGAAGTTTCCTACAGTTTGTGGTTATTGCCACTTATTGCAGATAAAACTTGGAACTCTCATAATTTGGATTTAGGTATATCGATCAAATTTATTGAACCGCCGCCACCACCACCGCCACCTCTACCTCCAAAAGCGCCACCACTGGTGGAACCAAATTTACCTGAGCCGCCACCAAAACTTGTTGCAAGTATAAAAGCCGTTGAAGTTGATACAAACTCCAATGAAAAGCAAAACTTTTCGATCAAAATTGAAGATTTCACCTCGCTTAGTTTGCGTCCATTGCTTAATTATGTGTTTTTCGATCATAATTCAAGTGTAATACCACAACGTTATATAAAGCTCAAACCTGAGGAAACTAAGAATTTCTCACTGAAAAAACTTGTTAATGCTGATGCACTCGAAACATACTATCACGTTTTAAATATTATAGGTTTAAGACTTGCAAATAATCCTGAAATTACAATAAACTTAATTGGTACAAATTCCAATAAAGGTGAAGAAAAAGATAACAAACAGCTTTCTCTTGCTCGTGCAGAAGCCGTCAGAGATTATTTTACGAATGTTTGGCAAATCGATCCTCGTAGAATAACTCTAACTGCAAGGAATTTACCCAAAGAGGCAACTGAATCCGACGAAGAAGGTGCAGATGATGAAAATAGAAGAGTTGAAATAATAAGCCCCTCTGATGTCTTGTCTGAACCAGTTATAACAGGTGACACTATCAGAGTGGTTACTAATACTAAGCTGCGTTTTTATCCAAAAAGCCAATCACCTGTTGGAATTCAAAAGTGGAGTCTAACTATCAAACAGTATAATCAAGTTGTCAAAGAATTTTCAGGTGAAGGCAATTTGCCGGAATATGTTGAATGGGAAATTAACAATGAAGATAAAAATTTTCCCAAAATACCATCTAATTTTACATATACTTTAAAAGTTATAGATTTGATTAATCAGACTTATGAAACAAAACAGCAAGTTATCCCTGTCGATCAAATGACAGTCGATAGAAAACGATTGGAACGGCGAGAAGATAGGGAATTTGAATACTATAGGCTAATTCTTTTCGATTATGGTTCATCAAATTTAAAAGAAGAACATAAAAAAGTTATTGATTATATTAAAGCTCGAATTAAACCAAATTCAATTGTAAAAATAAAGGGATATACGGATAGAATTGGCAAGGAAGGCATAAATAAAAGAATTTCAACGCAAAGAGCAAATGCTGTTGCTCGTATGCTTGGAATTCGTGGCGTTGAAGTTGAGGGAGTTGGCGAAAGCGAACTCATTTACAATAATGATTTACCAGAAGGTAGATTTTATTGCAGAACAGTTACAATAAACATTGAAACACCAATAAAAGAATAATGGAGAAATAATGAAAACTGAGATTATTATTGAAAAACTTATTGATTTATTTAAAAATACTGATAGACCACTAAAATTACTTGAAATATCAAAATTTTTAAATATAAAAAGCGACAGTCTGGATTATGAATTATTGAAAGATGCATTAAACTCATTAATAGAACAAGAAATAATCGCAAAAGGTAAAAAAAGAACTTATCAGCTAAAAGTTGATGAATTTTCTGAATTTACTGGACGTATTGAAATTGTTGATGGACAGGGAA
>DAIPLL010000086.1:0-5692 GCA_036769265.1 Kapaibacterium sp. (SeqCode) | reverse complement strand
TTAGTCAAAATGCGTTTCGAAAATAATGAAGTTTATCTATTTGCAGTGGAAGATTTAAAAACACCAAACCCAAAAAAATCTAATGATGAAATTAAAAAAATTTCGAAAGACGAAATAGATAATAACCTGCTTGGAGAGGAAATATTTATCAAAGAAATAGGTGAAATCAAAAATACTCTTGCTTTAATAAATAACAACTTGAAGTATAGATTTTCAAATTGCTTATCCCCTACCTTTTCTAAACTTTATCGTAAATTAATTGCTAACGAAATTCCCGAAGAACTTGCATTAGAAATTGTAGGTAAAGTATCAAATATAAACATTAATGTAGAATATTCACCAGCTGTTCAGTATGCAAAAGAAATTATTGCTGATAAAATTAAAGTAGTAAAACCAATAAATAATATCGATAATCGAACAATTGCATTTTTTATTGGTTCAACAGGTGCAGGCAAAACATCAACACTTGTTAAAACAGCAGTAATTGCAAAATTGCTAACAAACTCAAGCATATTAATTGTTTCGGCGGATACATACAAAATTGGCGGTGCAGAGCAGTTGCAAACAATGGCTGCGATTGTAGGTATTCCTTTTCGTGCAGTTTACTCACCTGATGAACTTAAAAACATTATCGATAATTCACCTGAATATAAATACATACTTATTGATACCATAGGGCGAAACTATAATGACTCAGAAAACATTGCTGAACTATATTCTTTTTATGAAATGGCAAGTCCAGATGTTACTTATCTTGTACTAAATGCTTCGTCATCTAAAATAACAGTAAAATCTATTATTGAGAAATTTTCAAAATTTTCTATAACAGGTGTTATTTTAAGCAAAATTGACGAAGCTGTTACACTTGGCAGTTTACTACCAATTTTTTGGGAAAAGCAACTACCTATTGCATATATTACAAAAGGGCAAAAAATTCCAGACGATATTGAACCAGCTGATAATATGAAAATTGCTGGACTCATGTTATCGGAAGATTTTTAACTTAGGGAACTCTTTTATGAACGATAAAGGCAATCTCAAAGTTATATCATTCATAAGTGGTAAGGGCGGAGTTGGCAAAAGTGTTTTAGCTGCGAACGTTGCATATTGTATTGCCCCAAAAAACAAAAAAGTATTGCTCTGGGATGCTAATCGTAGTTTTCCGAATACTCACATTATTTTTGGAGTTGAACCACCAATTCGTCTTGGCGATGTTTATAGAGGTATCTCACCTATTGAAAAAGCAATATTTCGAATATCAGATAACTTACATATTTTAGCAGATGAACCTGCAAGTCTATCAAATGGTTCTGATGACACAATTGATTTCATTGATATATATGGTTTTATATCAAAAAATTACGATTATGATTTTATTTTATTCGATACACCTGCTGGACTTAACGACATCAATTTGATAGTCTCTGATATATCTGATGTGGTTTTTCTTCTCATTACTGATGAGCCTACATCATTGCTTGATGGTTATGGTTTGATAAAGGTTTTTAGCAAGTTTATTGATGTGCAAAAAATTAAGCTAATTGTAAATAATGCTATTGATCGTGAAGATGGAATTGATATTGCAAATAAAATGAACTTAGCAACTGAGAAGTTTCTAAACTTGAAATTGAACTTAGCAGCAATCTTTCCATATAGCAGAGTTGTAAGACAGTCCATTATTAAACAAGAGCTCTTTGTGAAAACAAATCCAACTGACGATATAAGCATTGAAGTGCAAAACTTTAGCAATATTTTATTAAAAAAAGACATCCAAATTTATAAAACAGAAAATGAATTGATTAAATGAACTACAATTTTTATAATTTCATTCGTATAAATAATAAAAAAAATAAAAAATGGCAAAAGACAATAACAAAATATTGACCCCTGAAGACAAGAAACGAGAAAAAGAACTTCAAGCAAAAGAAAAAGAAGAGAAAGCTCTAATTGCTAAAATGCAAAAAGAGAAAGAACGTAAGCGTAAACTTAAAGAAAAGCGACTAAAAGAGCAACGTAAAGAGGAAATAAAGCGAATTAAAACCCTGATAAATTTACCATTCAAATTGCTTTTGCATATTTCTCTATTTATTACTATGTTTATGTTAATCATTTTATTTTTTTGGTTGGAACTTGATATAAAAACAGCATTGATTCATATGTTTTTAATTTTCACTGCATTTTATTTTGGGATTGGAATTGTAATGGTGGCTGCTGTACTTATGTTGAGCGAAGATAAGAAGAAAGAATTAGAAGAATTACAAAGAATTGAAAAGGAAAAAGAAGAAATTGAAGCACAAAGGTTGAGAGATGCAGAAGAAGCAAAGCTGCAAATTTTAGAACGTGATCTTGCTGCTATGAAACGCAATGATCAAAAATCTCAAGAATTATTACAGTCAAATCAAAAAGAAACAAAACAAATTCCACCTATTGACCAAACAGCCAATCAAAATATTATAAATGAAGATTTAGACTTGATCTCAACTAACGAGGAACAATTTACGTTGCCGGAAGCTTCATCATCAATTAATGATGATTTAAACCAATTTAATTTTGATAATGAATTAAGTGAAGAAAAATTATCCGATAATATTTCAGAGAATCCTGAGAATTTTGATTATTTTAAAGAAATAATTAAATAGAAAAAAGAGTAACTCAAAAATATTTTAATTAAATGAATAAAAAAATAAAAAATAAAGATTATTTGTTGAGCCAAGATGAACTCTCGTTAATTTGGGAAGATTTTTTTGTTACGAGAAACGAAAACATAAAGCACCAGCTAATGTTATCTTATATGTGGTTGGTAAAATATGTGGTGAGCCAAATTCAGATTCCAACAAATTCAATTTTAAATGAAGAAGATTTTATAAATGTAGGGATATTAGGTCTTAATGAGGCAATTGAAAGGTTTGATATTTCGCGTGGAGTAAAATTCGAGTCGTATGCTATACCAAGAATTAAAGGAATAATACAAGATGAAATGCGAAAATTAGATTGGCTATCGCGAACAACTCGGAAAAAAGCCCATGATTTTTTACAAGCAAAAGACAGCCTTAGCAGCCAAACAGGGCGTGAAGTTACAGCTGAAGAAATTATTGAGAAACTCAATATTACACCTGAAAAATACCAAACGTATTTGAATGCTGCCGCAGCAGCACGTTCTTCCCTATCTTTAAATGACGGTTCGGTTTTTATTACCGATGACAACGAAGAATATAATATTATATCTGAAATACCAGATACAAGCCAGGAAGATTTTCTTGTTCAGCTTGAAAACGACGAGCGATTAAAACAACTTACCGATTATTTGCAACAACTTAATGAAAAGAAACGCTTAGTGATGACATTATATTATTATGAAAACTTGACATTTAAAGAAATAGGTAGTATATTAAATGTCTCTGAAAGCCGCGTTTGCCAAATTCATTCTCAAATTTTAAATGATTTAAGAGAAAAATTAAGCAAATATGAAAATTCTTGATCCCAAAATCCAAAAAAAGCTCGATAGCATTGTTGAACTTCCCACAATTCCAACCGTTATGTCACAAGTTTTAGCGGCATTGGACAACCCTAATCTAAGTGCCAACCAACTTGCATCATTAATTGAACGCGATCAAACTCTAACAGCCAAAGTATTAAAAGTTGCCAACTCCCCTTTTTACGGTTTCGCCAGAAAAATTTCGACTATTGACCTTGCAGTAGTAATCTTAGGTATGAATGTACTTAAAGAAATTGTTTTAAGCTTATTAATTCAAAAGTTTTTCTCACGGCTTAGCAAAACTATGTTTGATGTAAAAAGCTTTTGGAATTACTCACTTTTTTGTGGAGCATCAGCAAAACTTCTCGCAAGAAAGTTAGGTTACAAATTGGCTGGTGAAGCATTTGTTGCTGGACTTATGCACGATCTGGGCATACTTATTATAATAAATTTCACGAAAACTGTTTGAAAAATTTCGTATGTAGATGCTATTTGTTGCCCATTCCCTGATGGACATAGTAGCATTGACAACAGTTGTATCCAGCGGATTAGTCCAGCCTACACATTTTAAGGTAACTGAGAATTCAGGTGTTTGGTAATATGCAATAGCTTTGTTATTAGTTTGTAATAAAACAAATAAACAAGTTATTGCAAATACTTTCCCAATTAACTTAAAATATTGCAAAATTTGTAAGTTTCTTTTCATTTGGAAGCTCCTTTTAAGTGGAAGATTAATTATATAACTTAAAGATAATTAAATTAATTGTCTAATTAATTTATTATAATTAAGAGTTCATTTTTCCTTTTAATAACTTAAAATTATTTTCAATTAAAAAACTTTTTATTTTTATTTTTGCAATAAAAACTAAAATGCAAGATTTGAATAATACTTCATTTGTTATAGTTGACGTAGAAACAACTGGTTCTGATCCAAAAAATAACCGAATATTTGATATTTGTTGTATAAGATACGAAAACAATCAGATAATTGATGTTTTTAATTCACTTGTAAATCCTCATCAATTTATACCGCCTTATGTTTCCAAACTAACAGGAATTTCAAATAAAAAAGTATATTTTGCTCCTGAACCTAACGAAGTATTTAAAAATGTTTATAATTTTATCAATAGCAAACCAAGCATATTTGTTGCTCATAACGCAAATTTTGATTTTTCATTTATTCAAAATGCATTAGATAACTATAATTTGAAGCTTAATTTGCCAGTATTATGTACGTTAAAATTATCCCGAAAATTACTTCCCCGCGAACTGAAAAAGAACGTTGGTTCGCTTGCAGATTATTTCTACCACAGCATTGAAAATCGTCACAGAGCTTACGACGATAGCTTTGCGACTGTAACAATTCTTAAAGAGCTAATTGAACTTGCAAAAACTGATTTTGATATAAATACAATTGATGAACTTTTAATTTTTCAAAATAAACCTGTTCGCTTTACAAAAATCAAGTCGCCAAATATTGATTACATTATAGAACAAATCAAAGAAATACCAAACGAAGCTGGTAATTTTAAAATTTTGAACAAAAACGATGAAGTAATTTTCGCTGACGAAGTGAATTTACTTCAAAATAGGCTACTAAGTTATTTCGGTTATGGAGAGCATCAATCTAAAAAAATTATTCAAATTATTAAAAATGCATATAAAATTGAATGGGAGCTTAAGAATCAAAATCTAAGAAAAGATATTAATAGTATTTTTGAATACCTAGTGGATAGAATTAAGCTCTAAGTGAAACATCACCAAAAATTGCTGCTTTTTGATACTCTTCAAGCATTTCTTTCTTTAAAAGTTCAAATGCACTATCAGGAGCTAATATTTCTTCTTCGGATAAGTCTTCAAATAGCTCTTCAGATAAATAATAGGGTGGTGCCTTATAATTTTTATCCCACTGCTTGAAATCCATAATTTGTGCGAACCATTCCGAAAGAGAAACTATTGCAGTTAAAGGTTGGTCAATTTCATCAAAATTAACATCAGTTACGAATTTTTGAATATCATTTTTAAGTAAATCTTTATAGTGAGTATGATGATTTTTAATTGCTAAACATAATTTAGGTGGCAAATTCCATTTTTCAGCAAGCCAGAGCCCGATATCAGAATGAGTTGCCCCAAGAACTTGCATTTCTGCCTCAACAATCGATAAATCTTTGCTTTTTTGAAGTTTACGAATTTCGCCAAACTGCTTTCTAAAATTTT
>DAIPLL010000085.1:0-5698 GCA_036769265.1 Kapaibacterium sp. (SeqCode) | reverse complement strand
AGAATTATCAAATAGAGAGTTCAAAACGACCGAATATATTGTAAAAATTTTGGATGAATTAAACATTAAACATAAACGAATAACTGAAACGGGTGTTATTGGATTTATTGGGAGTGGTGAAAACTGCATTGCACTGCGGGCAGACATTGATGCATTACCTTTGGAAGAAGAAACGCAGCTCCCATTTGCTTCAATAAACAAAGGTGTTATGCACGCATGCGGGCACGATATGCACACAGCAATATTGCTCGGAGTGGCAACAATTTTGAAAAAATATGAAAATAGCCTTCAAGGAACAATAAAGTTGATCTTTCAGCCTTCTGAGGAATTAATACCTGGTGGTGCATTGAAAATGATTAAAGCTGGTGTGCTTGCAGATCCAAAGCCAAAATATGTTTTGGGACAACACATTTTCCCTGAATTAAACGTTGGTGAGCTTGCTGTTGCTTCAGGACCCGTGATGGCATCCAGCGATGAGCTATATTGGAATTTTTACGGTAAATCATCGCATGCCGCTCAGCCGCATTTGGGTAATGATCCGCTTATAGTTGCAGCAAATTTAGTGATTCATTTCCAAAATATGCTTAATAAAAACAAAAATCCACTATCGCCAGCTGTGTTATCTATCACGTCAATTATTGGCGGGAAAGCAACTAATATATTCCCAGAATTTGTCTCTATGCAAGGAACTCTTAGAACATTTGATGAAACATTGCGAAGCAAATTACACAATTTGATTAAAGAGCACTCTAATACTTTTGCTAGTTTATATGATGTCAAATGCGATATTGATATAAGAAAAGGCTTCCCAGCTTTGATTAATAATTATGTTTTAGCAAATCAATTTAAATCATTGATGAGCGAACACTTGGGTAAAAATAATGTAAAAGACTTCGAACCTAAAATGTGGGCCGAAGATTTTGCATATTATGCGCTTGAAGTTCCCTCCTTGTTTTGGTTCTTAGGTGTAAAAAGTCCAGATGAACAAAATACTTATCCATTGCATAATTCAAAGCTTAATCCTGATGAAAATGCAATAAAAATTGGCATGTTAGCTATGGTTATTGCCGCAATAGAATTTTTAGAAAGTTAGTTAAAAGTTACTTTTTTAATAAATATCTTAATTTTTGGTATTATTTAATATTAATTTTTATTTAAATGATAAAATATCTTTTGGATTTTATTGAAAATATTTTGATATTGACAAAATATGACAAACATATTCAATTAAAAGAGAGCTAGAAGGTGCAAAGCAACTGGCAAAGTTCGGCAAAGTTGAAATTTCGGACTATAGAAAAACCAAGAATGTGCCTGATTTTGATATAAGGTTTGACGGTGAATTTGCTCAGTTAAAGCAACCTAATAGTTCCAAGGCAAATGTTCTTAGGCATCAGTTGGATAGAGCTAAAAAGCAGAACGATAATTTAATAGTGATTGTTAAATATTTTGAAGATGAAGAAGTGTCAGTTGGTTTGGCGAGAGAATGGTTGTTTCGCAATCCAAATAAAAAACTAAGAGTTTTAAATTTAAAAACAAATAAATTTTATGAGGTCAAAAAATGAAAAGAAGTTATCTATACAAAATTTATATCAAGATGATGGAGGTTGTGAGCGAATGGAACGTCAACACACGCTGCTATGTATTTGGCAGGATCGAAGCAGACTACGAAGCAGGCGATTTACCGGAAAACGATATACGTGATCTTATAAAAAATTTTTATTACTGATGAAGACATAAAAAAAAATCAATTTTGACAAGAAATTGAATGAAGAGTTAAGAGCTTTAAATTCAGATACAAACGAATTTGATGATACGAAAAAAAAGAAAAGAAGTAAGAAATATGAAGATTACAGCAAGCTAATGAATGCAGTGAGCGATTGGAACGTCAATACTGGTTGTTATTTTCTTGGGCGAATTGGTGCTGACTTTTGCTGGGGAAGATTGCCAGAAGATGAATGGTCAGAACTTTTTGATAAAGTTCCTTTGTCTAGTGAAGAAAAATATAATATAAATTTTTAAGAGCAAGTATGATAAGCAAACCGCAGAATAACCAAATAGTCATCAGCTTCTCAAATCCACTATCGGAAAAAAAAGCTTTCTTTCTAAATATTAGCGGTGTAGGCAAAAGTCGTAAACTCTGGAAATTTTTAGGTCTTACAAAAGAAAACGAAAAAATCCTGCTCGAATATGCCGAAAGCCTTATATCTCAAAATATAGAGCTCGCAGATTCCTTCCCTGGTATATTTAAATTGTAACATTCCATTCGTTATCAACAAAAAGCCCCTCGTTCGAAGGGCTTGTATTTTTACCAGTTGATTTTATTACGTTCTTCGGGCGCTATCGGTATCATCCGGCTCAATTCCTTCCACTGCTCCTCTTCTAATTTGTCGTCCAAAGCAGCCTGATGTACCAGCCCAAGAACATAACAGCACGTATGGATGTTCCACTCGGACTTCTTTACTCTTTTAATCATTCTTTTCATTTCTTCGTATAGTTTGTTAGTTTGAGATTCCATTTCTCACCTCCGTATTAAATTTTTATAAATTTGTTAGTTGATATATCGAGAATAAACAATCTTTTTACAGAATGCGCATCAAGCCATATTTTCGCTTTTTTGTATGCTCCTTCTTCATCATCTAATTTGTTTTTTATCACGAATATAAAATTATCAGCTTGCGATCGGCTTTTATGCAGTCTTTCTCGTAGAGCATCATCTTTTGTAGATGATATTTGTTTTATTTGAGTTGGTTTCCCATTGAAGTATATGTCTGTATCGCCTTCTTGCTTCCTACTCTTCTGATAATTTAGCTCCACTTTGCCATACTGGCTCAATCGCTCAGCAATCGAACGCTCCTCCTGCATAACTTTCTTCCCTTGCTTGTTCGATCTCTCGTAAACCCTCTGCCACGATTCGTGCACCGCCACGCCGTTTTTCACTTCGCCCATAAACACGACCCACCTATGACGGCAATTATAGCCTCCGCAATAGTACTCCACCGGTAAACCCTGCCCGTTGCTCATTGCTCTTATTTCGTCTATTGAATAGACTCCTCCAAGATGTTCCCTGCAAAATGGTCTTATGTTTTCTTTCGGTCCCATATAACGAAAATACTTGTTCCCATGAGAAACTGCTACACTCATCGCACTTTGTCGCGCCAACCCAAGTTGTATCGTGTTTGATATTGTCGAAATATGACGCTCTTCTACTAATGATAAACGTTTTATTCTATTTTCTATTTTAATATCATCTTCGCCCAGTATTACCGCTCTGCGAACAATCTCAAACACACGTCGATTAAAACGCTCCGTTATATCTCTTGCCTCACTAATAAAAGCCAATACCGAAGCATCGGGATTTATCTGCAACTTGAACTCATCCATCAACTTCTTGATCTCCAATTCTATTACTTTTTTTATCTGCTTCTCCAACTCCTCGCTCATATTAAATCTATTGGATAGTACGCGTAATTCCGATCGTATCTCGTGCAATCTATTCTCTCGATACAATCGTCTGACCAATTCTCTTACTCGCTTGGCATATTCACGATACTTTTCCATCTACCACTCCGCATTTTCATTAACCGGCGGCACGCTCGACCGCCCATCAGCTAATAATTCCACCTGATGTATTATCACCGTCTCGGTTATATATGCTTTCCCACATCTTACGCACAACACTTTCCGAGTGTCGTGATTGTCGCTGTATCTCCACTGTCTCTTAGTCGGATCAAATCGCCTGTTACGATATACTTTCACCGTGTCGTGTGCAAGAATATATAACAGAAATTGTTGTGATTTGCTTACAAATTTATTATTTTTGAACGTTATTTGACAATGAACGTAGATTCCTTACTATAACAATAATAATTGTTTTTTCCATATTTCAGTAATTTCTTTTATATATTTAGCTCTGTAAACTGCGTATTGCCTGATTTTTACGTGTTTATTGTCTTTGTAAGCTCTGAGTATTTCATCAAAGAAATATTCTCCTGGATGTTTAAGTCCCATTTTGTTGTCTTGTGCAACAACGCAAAGATCCCAATTATTTTCATCTGGCTCTTTTGGTTTCAGTTGTGTGATTTTTCCTTTATCGTATTTTTTTGTAACAACTAATGTAACTTCTTTTCCTACAATTTTTGGTTCTTTTTCAAAATTATCATCCCATGGCTCAACTCTTTCGTCATCGACGTTAATTCTATAGATCGTTTTGCCTTTTGATATTTTCGGCTTGCCTTCTTCATCGTAGACTGGTTCAACTTTTACAATTTTTGTAATTGTAGCAAATTTTGTCTCTATTTTGCTATCAGGCTTTTCTTTAATTGTTTCTTCAAATTTTTCATAGGGTACTTGCTCTGTATCTTTAAGATCTTTCCTTGAAGATTTAAAACCACGTCTTTGGTTTAGCATATAAAGAATTAAAGCTAATTCACTATAGGACAATTTTTTATGTAAACCTTTTTTACGTAGATAATAGACAATCCAATCATCGGGTAGCTTTTTGAACTCTTTGCTTATGTTGTAATCTATACAAAATTCTTGATAAAATTCTTGGATGCTTTCGTCTGATGGTTTCAGAAAGTCACTAATTTTAAGTGAATAATAATTTATATTGTGTTCTCTTAGTTCTTTTGGAGTATTTAATATTTCGAATAATTTATTCTTAATTTTGCTCGGAGATTCAAAAGGAGGGAAGTCTTGTGGGAGCCAACCTAAATGACGTAAAACCATGGTGAGCCTTGCACGTCTTAGCTTATATCTTTCGATACGTCTTCGCATCGAGCGTTTAGCTGTTCTTGATTTTGCAGGTGTTTCTAATTTTTCCCCTTGTTCGAAATGATTAAGTAAATTTGTGTCGGTCAAAATAATTCTGCTGGTTGTAAATATAATACGACCGAATTTGCCGTATTCTTCGTTTTTTTCAGGGACTTCAACTAATGCCACACCAATGGAATTGGATCCAATGTCCAATCCAAGAACTTTCTTAAGTTTTAGATCTTCCATTTTTTCCTCAAAATTATTTTTGGAAATTTAATTGTTTTATATTATATTTGAAATGTAGCAAATCACAAAAAGGATTATTCCGCAGTGATTGCTCACTCAGGTTGCCCTGTCCTAAACAGGGCTTTTTTTATGAACATTTAGAACTTACTCAAAACATAATAAACTTATAATGACATATATTGACGCTATAAGAAGTATATTAAATTCAAATCTCCAGTCTGCTGTCCAGAACCTTTACGATACGCTCATAAACTTCCTTGAAATCACCAACACCATTTATTTTGAAAGCTAAACCCATTGATGAATAATATTTTATAAGTGGTTTCGTTTGTGATTCATATACAGCTAAGCGTCTGCGTATTGTTTCTTCTTTATCGTCATCTCTTTGATATAAATCAACATCTTCTTCTGGCATTGGAGGATTAAACAACAAATGATATATTTTACCTGTTTTTCTATCCACACGTCTAAGGCTTATTCTTTGGATGATTTCTTCATGTGGGACTTCAAGAACAAGCACGCAATTCAATTTAAGTCCCATTTGGGCAAGCATACCATCTAATGCTTCTGCTTGTGGTATTGTTCGTGGGAAGCCATCCAAAAGAAAACCTTTCCTGTAATCTGGTTTTTTCAGTTCGTTTGCGATAATATCTATAATCAAATGATCAGGAACTAATTCACCTTTGTTCATATACTC
>DAIPLL010000084.1:0-5705 GCA_036769265.1 Kapaibacterium sp. (SeqCode) | reverse complement strand
TTTGCTCAATCCAACGAAGAATGTATGAGTTGCCATAGCGACCCAGATATTTATATGGAAAAGAACGGTCGCAAAGTAAAATTACATGTGCGGAAATTCGAACTGGCTCGCTCTGTGCATTCAAAAATGCTATGTATTAATTGCCACGTGGGATTTAAAGCAGACGACATCCCGCATAAAACTGGCGATATGAGCGTAAACTGCATGGTCTGCCATTCCAACCCAAAGGTAAGGCATCCGTGGCATCCCTCCATGGTTAAGGCTACTGGTAGCAAGGGCAGCCCTGATGTTAATTGCGTCGGCTGCCATGGCTACCACACAATCAGCAGCCCGAGCGATGAAAATTCTCCTTTGCATTTCACTAAATCAATTGATTTCTGCGGCAATTGCCATTCTGATGTCAAGAAAGACCACCTTCAATCTGAACACTCCATTCAATATGTGGCTCACAATCCCAATGCTCCTACTTGTATTTATTGCCACAAGCAACCTATTACCAAAGGAAATAAGCTAAGCGAACTCGAGCTTAAGCTCAATCAAGAAAAATTATGCCTATCGTGCCATTTGCATATTACCTCTATTGCAAGCCAATATGCTAACTCCTTGATTAATTACGAAAAAAGCGTCCACGGGCGTGCCCTTCTTGCTGGAAACAACAAAGCCGCTATGTGTGTCGATTGCCATGGAACTCATAAACTTCAAAAGGCAAGCCATCCAGATTCCCGTATAAATCATTTTAATGTTCATAATATTTGTGGCACTTGCCACGCCGAAGTTACCAAAGAATATATGGAGAGCGTTCACGGCAAGTCGTTAAAAGCAGGAAATAAAGAATCGCCAAGCTGTTCATATTGCCACGGCGAGCACGATATACAGAAAGTTCCTGATATTCCACAAGTTGTTTTCACTAAATCGGGAATGAATTTCAACATCGTTGTAAATAATCGAATGGTGTATTGCGTTTCCTGCCACTCTAACGAAGAGATGATGAAAAAATATGGGCTTGCAACTGTTGATAAAGCACATAATTGGCTCCCTCGTATTAGTTCTCACTGGGATCGTGTCCGTTGTGTTGATTGCCATTCATCCATTGAACCACCGTACCGTTCTCACGATATTTTGCCACCAGAACGAACAGTTAAGCGTTGCGAGAGTTGCCATTCGATGAATTCAATGCTTATGAATACATTATACCGTCATCAAAAAACCCTCTCACGTGAAAAATACGGTTTTATCAACGGAACTATATTATCAGACGCCTATGTAATCGGTGTTACAAGAAATATTTACTTAAATATGGTAAGCATTGGTATTTTTATTCTGGTAATTTTTGGAATTCTTGTTCACGCTTCGCTTCGTGCATATTTTAGCATTAAAAGAAAAAAATTAGCGGAGAAAAATATATGAAAAATGTAAAAAAAGTATATATGTATCCTGGTTGGTTGCGGTTCTGGCATTGGATAAATGCAATTCTCTTCCTCCTGCTTATTCTTTCGGGCGTCAGTATGCAATATTCTGATTCAAGTTCCTTGCTTGTGCCATTCCAATATGCAATTGTTATACACAATGTTTGTGGTGTTTTGCTTTCTGGCGTTTTTCTCTATTACCTCTATTTTAACATTAAGACACGCAATTACAAGCAATACATACCGCAAATTCGTGGTGACAAAGAAATGTACATTAAGCAAATGAAATATTATCTGAGTGGTGTCTTCAAAGGAGAGCCTCATCCTTTTGAAACTTCTCCTGAAAATAAGTTTAATCCTCTGCAAAGATTGACTTATTTTTTGGTTATGTTCCTTGCAACCTCCGGAATTATCATCACTGGCTGGCTGCTTATGTTCCCAGAGCTCGCACCTGAACAAATTATGGGCATGGGTGGTGTCTGGCCCATGGCGCTTCTGCATATTACTATTGGCTTTTTCTTGAATCTCTTCTTCGTTGGGCATATCTACCTGGCAACTCACGGTGAAACTATCGGTGCTAATTTCAAAGCTATGATTAACGGCTGGCATCTGCACGTTGAACATACTGAATCAGAAGAAATTGCTCCTGCTGAAACAAATGATAATCAAATTACCAATGAAAATATTGATAATTTATCTGAAAATATACCAAACGACACTCAAACAGATAACTCCGTAGAAGAAAACTCGAATTCTCAATCAATAGAAACTGAGAACCCAGATAATTCGAAAAATTCTATATAAAAGGTTAAAATGTATTCAACATTTTCTAAATTTATTAATGATTGGCAGCAAGAAAGTGATGCCACAATTAAATTATTTGAGAAAATAACAAACGACAAGCTGTCTCAAAAAGTCTATCCCAATGGACGCACAATGGGTTTTATTGCTTGGCATATTGTTTACACAGTTGGCGAAATGCTACACACAGTTGGTATTCAGCTTGATGGTTTCGATATTGATGAAAATATGCCAAATGATATGAAAATTATTATCGACAAGTATCAGATGTTTTCTAAAAGTTTGATTGAAATAGTAAGCCAAATGACTGATGATAAATTAGAAGAGGAATTCCAAGTCTATGGTGAAATATGGAAATTCCGTGACTTATTGAAAGGATTGGTGTTCCACCAAATTCACCATCGTGGACAGCTTACAGTGCTTATGCGGCAAGCTGGGCTTCCTGTGGTAGGTATTTACGGACCGTCAAAAGAAGAATGGGCTCAATTTGGTATGGACGCTCCCGATTAATTTTATTTTGTAAAAAACAAAATTATTCATAAATTTGTATCCCATTCTATTGCGGAAGTGGTGAAATTGGTAGACACGCCATCTTGAGGGGGTGGTGCTCCACGAGCGTAGGGGTTCAAGTCCCCTCTTCCGCACGTCTTTTATGTAAGCAATTCTCAAGAAAAGGTTGCCAATAGTTTTTGGAACCTTTTTTTATTTTATTACTTGCTTACATTTTTTTGAACTATATTTAAGTGTATTTTTCTTAAGAGTTTTTTAGAATTACACATCAGTAAACATAAGTGTATATATATCATATACTTATAAAAATACATCTCTGTGTAATTTAGTGTAATGGTTACACATTGATATGCATAAGTCTATATATTCCATAGATTTACTAAAAAACATCTCTTACACATTTAAAAAGTGTAATAGATGTGTATCTGTAAAGTTTTGAAATATAATGACTTATCAAGAATTTTGTGTAATGGTTACACAAAATTACACAGAGATGTATCGAGCTAAATAGTTGCAATATATAGACTTACTGAAAATTTTGTGTAATTTGTAAAAAAAATCTAAGAAAGTTATTTCCTAAAATACTTTCCATTCTTTTCATATATTTTTTATTCGCTAATACAGCTTCGTTGTTCAATAATAGGACAATTGTAATCGAAATGCATCCTTGCAAATGAAGTAATTTTAGCCCCACACACAAGTCCGACTGTATCAATCACTCAATAGCTTAATATCAGGGATATTCGATCCAGCAAGCCCCTTAATCGAGCCATAGAAATTAGTGGCACTGGTAATAATTCTTTCGAATTGCTTTTCACGCTCTTTCCATATTTTTTGCATTTTTAATTTTTCTTCTTCGTAGCTTTGTTTCAACTCCACAAAACCTTTGATAATCGACTCGAAAGTCTGTGCAAATTCATTACTTGTAAGGTATTGATAGATAAGCTCCATTTTTGTCCCACGGTTTTCGTTGAATGAAGCAACTTTATAAATTTCTAAAACTAAAAGACGTAGGACTTTTGCAAAAGCGTATATATCAGAGAAATGACAAATCCAAACACCGTCTTCGAAGAAATAATTTTCCGTACCATCAGGCATTGCTTGTGTAACAATTACCAGCACGTCAGCCTTTTCTTCTAAATTGTCCTCTTTCAGCTTAGAAATCCAGTTCTTATCAAAGTTTTTAGTGCGTTTGCTCTCGTAGAGGATTTTCCCACAAGTGCGACCAAATTCATTACGTACAATTTGCACAACATCGGCTCCACGCTGCCCTTTCTTCACTTGACGAACATCATCGAAAGGGAACATCTCACGCAAAATGCGCTCAAGTTCGAGCTCTTGGATTTCCCCTTGTAGTTGCATAGAGCCCTGCAATGCGCTGCGTTGAGCATCTTCGAGCTTTTTATTCAAGTCGCTTATAATTTTTTCGTATTCCTTCATCTTCAAATCATATTTATCTTCGAACGTTTTCATCAGATTTTCTTGTTCCCGACGCAAAAGTTCATTCAGCTGGCGTTCGAAATCCAACTTCAATTTTTGCTCGAGCTCTGATTTCTCACGTTTTAGGCGCTCCACTTCGATTAATGCTCTATTTAATTCGGCAACTTTCCTGGATTGCTCTTCTATATCTTTTTGTAAAGCCTCGATAATTTGCTTATTTTCGGCATAAATTTTATCTTTCAATGTTTTTTCAAGTATTAATTTTTCGTCGGATAGCCGTTTATCAATTTCCTCTTGAATAATTTTATTCTTTTGTAATTCAAAATTTTGACGCTCGATTTCGAATTGAGCTTTCATCTGATTGAAGGAGACTTCTTTTTGCTTATAATCACGCTCGTAATTTTCTCGCATTGATTGCTCAATCTGTGTATAAAGCACTTTACTTACGTCAATTTTTGCACCGCATTTCGGACACGTGATCTGATTTTCCATAGAAGCTCCTAAACTGATTTATCAACGATTTCTGTAAGCTCTTTCATAACAGTGGCGGATAGTTCGCCGATGTTTTTGCCAGGGAAAAGCTCGTTCATTTTGTTTGGATCGCCTTTCATCAGCATTATGTTCACTTGACCTAAGTCATCTTCGAAAACTATAATATTTTTAGGCATAAAGCAACCGAGCTTATAATCGATACTTAGAGCATGATGCGATTTATGAGGATTACAAATCGAAAGTATTGTGTAGTGCTTATCCCATGGTAAATTGTTGCATTCGAATGTATTTTTCATATTATGTTCGGCAACCACTTTGAAACCGAATTGCAGAGCATATTGCTTAACTGAATTCAGTGTTTCCTCGAATGATTTCGAAGATTTTTTAATGTAAAACGGAGAATTTTCCATTTTTTACCTATAAATTTTTTGTGAAAATATATGTAATTGCAATTATTATCATAAAGAAACCGAAGAAAGCGAATATTTGCGGAATATTTCCAAAAGAAAACATCGGCTGAACAACAATTGGCGACAAAAACTGTCCAACATATAGTGCAGTCGTTAAAAATCCGCTGTTTATACCACGATTATTTTCAGTTGAAATTGTTAAAATATGAGCTTTTAAATTGGGGACAACAAATCCGTTCCCCACACCGAGCAAGATTAAAGAGAAAATTAAGATTGTGATACTGCTTGCAAATAGGATCAGAATATGCCCTGCCGCCCAAATCAAGAAACCGAGCATATAGATTTGCCTGAAAGCAAGAATGCTTTTGATTTTCGGATAAAATAAAGATGCAATCGAAGAAAACATAATCCAGACGGAAATCATAAGACCAATTTTTTTTGCAGGAAACTGCGGGAAATTGTAATTAATCAGGAATGGTAATTGAGTTGGCACCATTAAATAGCATATCATCACAAAAACCGCACTAAGCAAAATTAGAACTAATTTTAAATTAAAGCTGGTGCGGAGTGTGATTTTCTCAACGGTTGGGCTTGAAGTTTCATCCAAATAAATAAGAAGAAGCAATCCAACAATAATTGAAACAGC
>DAIPLL010000083.1:0-5744 GCA_036769265.1 Kapaibacterium sp. (SeqCode) | reverse complement strand
CTTTTTCACTTTCGACAGTGATTTCGCCATTGTGTAGCAGTATGATATGCTTAACAATGGATAACCCAAGACCTGTGCCGCCAAATTTTTTGGAACGTGATTTATCAACAATGTAGAAACGTTCAAAAACGCGCTCTTGGTCTTCTTTGGAAATGCCAATTCCGTTGTCTTTTACTGATATGTAAGCGTAGTTTTCGTCGTAGCTGCAATTAATTTCGATAGTTCCGCTATCGGAGTATTTGATTGCATTATCGATCAGATTAATAAAAACTTGCTCCATTTTGAAAATGTCCACAACCAATTTCGGATAATGCGATTTGTAAGAAACTTGAATTTGTAAGTTTTTTTCTTTTAACTTTTGCTCAAAAATTTTCAAAACATTGTCGATAATGATGTTTAAATCAACGGACGTTTTAATGAGCTTTGTATTAGGTTGCTCGAGCTCCGAAAGCAGAAGCAGATCTTGCACAATGTTAATTAATCTGTTTGTATGGCGTTTGATTATATCGATGTAATGATTAAAAGAGCCTTGGAGTTCGTCTTCTAATGTCTCGATGAAACCTTTAATAGCAGTAAGTGGAGTGCGAAGTTCGTGAGAAACATTTACAACGAAATCTTTTTTAAGTTGTTCGAGCTTTTTAAATTCAGTAATGTCGTGGAAAAGAAGCACAATTTCCTTTTTTGTTTGAATAAAATTAGCACTACAAATAAAATGGCGTTTATCTATACAAATTTCTTTTGTAAAACTTGAGCCTGAGGACAAGACTTCTTTAAATATATCACGCAAAGACTCAATATCAGTAATTTCATAAATATTTTTATCCAAAATATCATCATTTGAAATCACGTTGCAGAAGCCACGATTAGCAACAAGCACTTTGCCAGTTGTATCGAATGCAACAAGTCCATCTTGTATAGCTTTGATTATTGTGTTTAGTTCATCCTTTTGGCGAATAACTTCACTAAATAGCTCCTTGAGCTTTTCAGTCATATTATTGAAATTTTGAGCAAGTTCGTAAATTTCGTCACGACCTTTTATGTTAATTTTAACATCGAAGTCGCCCTGAGCAACTTTTCGAGAAGCAAGAGAAATTTGGTTTATAGGCTTGGTTAGAGTGCGAGCAAAAACAAGTACACCCAAGAGCGATAGAACGATCATTATAAGAGCAATTTGCAGGATTTCTAAATTTAGCTTATTTATTAGTTGCTTAGCTTCGTGCCTGAAGATACTTACACGAATAGCACCCAGAAATTGATTTCTACTGCTAAAAATTGGCTCGGCTACATAGATCATCTCCTTGTGAACGGTAGTGCTATAACGTTCAGCAGTACCATACAGTTTGCCTTCAAAGATTGGTTGCAGTTCGGGGCGTTGCCTGTGGTTTTCCATAGTTTTGGGATCACGTTCGGAATCGGCAATAACATTACCAAGTGAATCAACAATTGTAATACGGACACGAATTTTTTTGCCTAATTTTTTAACGTAATTATCTAATCTATCAAGATTATTGTTTTCGAAATGGTTTAAGACAGCGAAATGTAAAGTAGAATTTATTTTAAAAAGATTGTCCGTAATTGATTTAACATATTGATTACTTACATTGCGGTAAGTAAAGAATAGAATAAGCCCCGTGAGTATGACAATTATCAGCAGGTAACCTGCAAAGATTTTCGATGAAAGAAGTCGCATTAGTTTTCTTCTATTTTATAGCCTACGCCGCGAATATTTTTTATGAATTTACCTGCAACACCGAGTTTTTCGCGTAAATTCTTGATGTGGACATCCACAGTGCGGTCGAGCACACCTTTATCTTGTACTCCAAGATAATCTAAAATCTGATCGCGAGCGTAAACCCAACCACGACGTTCGCTCAGAAGCTTTAAAATACGGAATTCGGTTGATGTAAGATCGACTTTTCTTCCTTCAACAGTAACTTCATACTTTTGATGATCGATTTCCAAAATATCGCCGATACGTGTTTTCTGTGTTTTTACGACTTTTTCGTCGCGGCGAAGCACTGCTTTAACACGTGCAACAAGTTCGCGTGGGGAAAACGGTTTAGTTACGTAATCATCGGCACCAAGCTCGAGACCTAAAATTTTATCCATCTCTTCGGTGCGAGCGGTAAGCATTATTACGGGAATGTGTGAGAATTTGTCGTCTTTTTTGAGATATTTACAAATTTCAAAGCCATCGGCATCGGGTAGCATCAAATCCAAAATCACAAGGTCGGGCACATTGCTTTTTAAGTATTTGAAAAGGGTTTCGCCATCTTCAAAAGTTCTAACTTTAAATCCAGCTTTGCTAAGTGCAAGCGAAACAAGCTCGCAAATGTCAGGTTCATCATCCACAACAACGATTGTTTTAGACGAACCACTTTGCAATGGAGGCACACTTTCGTTTGTTTTTAGAATTTCTTCTGACATAAGATCACTGAATATATTTTACAGTAATTCAAAATTACAATAATTATATTAAGAGCGTGTTAATTCAGAGTTTATTTTAACATTTGATAAACATATTACAAATTTTTGCTTTGTAGTTAAAAAATTATGATATGAAAAATAATGATTTAGTAATTTTGTAATTTGTTAATTATATGTTAAAGGAAAATTAAGTTTATGAAAGTTAGCAAATTCATATTCATATTTTTTATGCTAATGTGTCATTTTTCTATCTTTGGACAAGAAACAAGACGTTCTTCTGCCAGCTTTGATTTTGATGATAAAGGCATACAATTTATTACTCCTGATAGTTCAACCAAAGTAATTATGCGATTTCGCATTCAAAATTCAGCAACATTTTACACAAAAAGTGAAGAAAATTTAAGCATAGAAAGCTCGGAACTTTTAGTAAGACGCCTTAGACTACGTTTTGGTGGTTATTTATATGATCCTCGCCTGACGTTTAATTTACAACTTTCCTTTGCCCGAGGCGATTTGGATTACGAAGATACGCAATATCCAAATATAATTCGCGACGCTATGGTTTTTTACTCAATAAATAATAATTTCCAATTTGGATTTGGACAAACTAAACTACCCGGTAACCGTCAGAGAGTTATTTCATCAGGCGACTTGCAATTTGCAGAACGCTCAATAGTAAATTCAAAATTCACTCTGGATAGGGATTTCGGAATTCAGGCTGTTTATTCGAATGATATTTCTGGAATGGCTTATAATTTACGTGGTGTAATTTCAACCGGGGATGGAAGATATGCCCCCAGATTGGATGGTGCGAACTTTGATTATACCGGGCGTATTGAGCTTCTTCCTTTTGGTAAGTTCACCGACGGTGGCGATTATTTCGAAGGTGATTTAGCTCGGGAGCAATCACCAAAACTTTCGATTGCATTTGCATATTCGGACAATAAAAAATCAACTCGCACACGTGGACAGTTGGGCAAAAAACTTTACGAACCACGCGATATGCAAGGCACTTTCTCGGATTTCGTTTTTAAATATCGTGGATTTGCTCTTTATGGTGAATATGCTAACCGCAGAGCTAAAGATCCAATCACAAAAGATGCAAATAATAATATTCAATATGTTTTTGTGGGCAACGGTTATTTATTGCAAGCATCCTATATTTTCCAAAATAATTTTGAGCTTGCTTTCAGATATGCAGTTGTTTCCCCACTAAAAGATATTTACGGGCAGAAAGATGCTGAATGGAACCGACATATCACTTCAAATGTAACTTATTATTTGCACAAACATCGTGCAAAATTCCAGCTGGAACTAACACATAATACATTAGAGAACAAATTAACAAACGTCGTACGAAAAAATTGGCTGGCTCGCTTTAACACAGAAATTGGAATTTAAAGCATAATTAAAAAATTAAAAATTTTAAATAATTCACCTTCATTTACGTCTTTAAGATTTAAATGGAGGTAAAAAATATGGATCAAAAAGAACTTACACGCAAGCGTTTGGAGGAAATTGAGCTTGAGCTCGAACAGCTTAAAAAGCAGAAATCCGAACTTGAACAAAGGTGGCGAGCTGAAAAAAATTTAATTGCAGAAATCCGAGCAATTAAAGCTGAAATTGAAAATGTTAAGTTTCAGGCTGATGAGTTCGAACGCAAAGGTGACTTAGCACGTGTTGCAGAACTCCGTTATGGACGATTGCACGAACTGGATCGAAAGCTTTCGGATGCTAATAGACGTCTCGAAGAGCTTCAGAAAGATAAGAAATTGCTTAAAGAAGAGGTTACATCCGAAGACATTGCGGAAATTATCTCAAAATGGACTGGCATCCCTGTGCAAAGAATGCTCGAGACGGAGAAAACAAAACTCTTGAAAATGGAAGAACGCATAAAGCAACGCGTAATTAGTCAGGATGAAGCTATTACTGCTGTTGCAAATGCAATAAGGCGATCACGATCGGGACTTGCAGATCCCAACAAACCAATCGGTTCGTTTATTTTCTTAGGTACAACTGGTGTTGGGAAGACAGAAACAGCTCGCGCATTGGCTGAATTCCTTTTCGACGATGAAAATGCGATGATTCGCATCGATATGAGCGAATATATGGAAAAATTCTCAGTTTCGCGTCTTATTGGTGCTCCACCAGGTTATGTAGGTTATGAAGAAGGTGGACAGCTTACAGAAGCAGTTCGCAGGCGTCCTTACTCAGTGATACTACTCGATGAAATTGAAAAAGCTCATAGCGATGTATTTAACGTCTTGCTTCAAGTGCTCGACGATGGTAGGCTAACTGATAGCAAAGGTCGCACAGTAAACTTTAAAAATACTATTATCATTATGACATCAAACCTTGGGACAGATATTATCCAAAGCAAGCTTGGCGAAATCGATAGCTACAACCGTGAAGCAATAATGGCTGATTTGAAAATAAAGATCATCGACCTACTTAAACGTACAATGCGTCCTGAATTTTTAAACCGTGTCGATGAAATTGTGATGTTCAATCCATTAACCAGAGACGACATTAAAAGCATTGCTAATTTACAAATTAATTCGCTGCGGCAGAAGCTTGCCCAAAATGGCATTAACATGGAAATTACAGAAGATGCGCTCGATTGGATTGCAACACTTGGCTATGATGTGCAATACGGTGCGCGTCCGCTAAAACGAGCTATACAGAAGCACCTAACAGATCCGCTTGCAGTGAAATTGCTTTCAGGTGAGTTTTCCGCTGGCGATACAATAGTTATCGACTGCCCCTGCGAAGGCAAATTTGATTTCAGGAAGAAGTAACGTCGTGAGCAAATGAAAGAAATTATTGGGCGACTACATAGTCGCCCGTTTTTATTTTCACTTTATGCCATTTCCCCAACTTGAAAGGAAAAAATCTTCTTGCAATGGACGGCGTTTGCGTTCGGCAAGCTCGCTTTCGTGGAATTGCTCTTTCAGATCTGCAAGCTCACCTTGATAACCAACTGCTATAACAGCCATAGGAATATGATCTGGCGGTAAATCAAACTCTTTAGCCAGCTTTTTCTCATCGAAACCACCCATTTGATGTGCCACAAGCCCTTGGTGCACAGCTTCGTAGCAAAGGCTTGCCGCAGCTGCTCCACAATCATATTGCGACCAGCGATTATAATCGCCGTTCATCGAAAATTTAGTGTATGAAATTACTGCAATTAAGACAGGTGCATTGCTTGCCCAAGCCTGATTGAACTCCACAAGACAACCGAGAAGCTTATTGTATGCTTCTATATCGGTATTTCTTTCGCATATAATAAACCGCCAGGGATGCTCGTTATAGCAAGA
>DAIPLL010000082.1:0-5763 GCA_036769265.1 Kapaibacterium sp. (SeqCode) | reverse complement strand
CCGAATTTAAGAAAGAATTTTTCATTGACTCAGTCCGTTACCCGCACTTTGGGTGTGCAAAATTTAAAATTAAAAACATCTCAAAATATGATTATGTAATAGATAATCCTTATTTGTTCTATAAATTATCTTTTTCAGTGCCGCAAAGTCAGTTCCCGATTTATCTTGCAGCTGGCGAAGAAAAGGAAATCGTTGTTTGCTACTCTCCACGTTCGCTAAACTTCGAGCGTGATACTTTGCTCTTGCCAGATGTTTGCAACGATCACACGCTACCGCTTGTTGCTTTCGGTGTGCCGAACAGATATTTGAACTCAACGCGTTGCGATGTAGAACTGCTTTTGAAAACAGTTAAAATTAACTCTGGGAATAATTTTATTACCGCCTCTCCATATCCAAATCCTGCAAGCAAAATTGTTTATATACCTTATACAATGATTAAAACTGGCGATATCCTCAATATAGAAATTTATGATTTGCTCGGAAATAAGCTTGCTAATGGAGTTTGCAAGGTTGATTACGAAGACCAATTAGGTCAAATTTCCATCGAACACGGTTTAATCGAAATTAATGCAAATTCTTTAAATCCTGGCATATATATTGCTAAAATTTCATCAAGCACAAAAACTGAATTAATAAGATTTATTGTGCAATAATAACTTGTTTTTTTTCTTATTATTATATATCTTTATCGACTTTTATTATAAACAATATACAAAATTATATAAAAAGTGATTAAATGAAGCCTCTACGTGTTGCATTCCTATGGCATCAGCATCAGCCATATTATAGGTGGGAAAATGAGTTCATTTTGCCATGGGTTAGAATGCACGCTGTGAAAGATTACTACGATCTACCTTTTCTATTAAAATCATTTCCAAATATAAAGCAAACTTTTAATTTCGCTCCTTCCTTAATGATACAGATAGATGAATATTTAAGCAACAAAGTAAAAGATAGAGTGCAAATTCTCTCTGAAAAGAGACCTTCTGAACTTTCACAAATCGAAAGGGAAGAGCTTCTTCGGCAATTTTTTGTGATAAATTTTGATAATTTAATCAAGCCAAATAAAAGATACCTTGCACTTTATTTGAAGAAACAATCAGAAGAGGATTTTACAGATCAAGACATTTTAGATTTGCAAGTTTGGTACAATCTTGCCTGGATTGGTGAAATTTCTAAACAAGATGAAAAGATCCAAGCTTTAATTCAGAAAAATCGTGATTTTACCGAAGAAGATAAACAATACGTTTTGAATTATCACTTGCAGGTAATGAGCAAAATAGCTCCACTTATGAAGGAACTAAAAGAGCGTTCGCAGGTGGAGATTTCCTGCTCGCCCGAATATCACCCAATTTTGCCACTTCTTATCGATAGCCGTACCGCTCTCGAAAGTATGCCCTGGTTGGATTTATCGGATTTAGATTATCGTTATCCAGAAGATGCACTCGCACAAATCAAATTAGGTTTAGAAATTTATAAATCAAAATTTAATGAATACCCCAAAGGCGTATGGCCCTCGGAAGGTTCTATTTCGGACGCAACTTGTGATATGTTAGCTCAAAACTCAATTCAATGGGCTGCAACTGATGAGCAAATCCTACGTGAAACAGCAAAAGATGCTTTCTACGATACGCTTAAATTTTTCCCTCAAATTTACAAAAATCCTGAAAGCAATACTGAACTTAATCTTATTTTCCGTGATAGATTCCTTTCCGATCGCATCGGATTCGTTTATTCACAATGGGATCCAACAGAGGCAGCCCACGAATTTTGCTCGCATCTGGATAGCATCCGCAACGAGCTTGTTCGCCTTCACGGCGAAGAAGCACTCGACTATGCAGCCGTTACAGTCATATTAGATGGCGAAAACTGCTGGGAGTTTTACCCTGAAAATGGCTTCCCTTTCTTAAAGGCTTTGTTCGAAAATTTAAGCAACGAAGAAAAATACAAAACAATCACTTGCAGCGAAATTTTCGAGCGAATTAACCCCCAATATACAAAAGTTTTCAATCACATTCATGCTGGTTCTTGGATTAATGCCAATTTTGCAATATGGATCGGGCACCGCGATGATATCACTGCTTGGAAAATGCTCTCTCGAGCTCGTGCAGAAGTCGAACTCAGAAAAAATCTTCTCGATAAAGAACTCTATAATCAACTTATGACAGAAGTCTATATCGCAGAAGGCTCTGATTGGTTCTGGTGGTATGGTCCCGAACATAATGCACCTAACAAAGCAGATTTCGATGTGCTTTTCAGAAAACACATTCAGAGAATTTACGAACTTCTCGGATTAGAAGTTCCCCTCGATGTCTATTCTCCAATTTATTTAATTGATACTTTCCAAAAATATATAGCCGCAACTAAACCTATTTTCCCGCGTTGCAATGGAAAGCTATCCGAGCAAGAAGAATGGGAAAATGCCGCTCGATTTAATACAGCTGGCACTATGACAACTATGCACCAGACTGGCGAATTCCTCAAACGTCTGTTCATTGGAAATAATTCCACTGCTATATTTTTCAGATTTGAAATCGAAAGAAATCTCACAGACAATGATTTTATCGAGCTGCGCTTAGACGGTAATTATTTTATTTTTATTTTCAAAGATAAAATCGATATCGTTAATAAATCCGATTATATTTGCTTGCGAAAATTAGCTTTCGGTGATTTTGTTGATTTAGCATTTGATTTACACAAAAAAGATATCTACAAACTCGAAATCAGTTTAAAAACAAGTGCTAATCTTAATATCATAGATTATACAAAAGATGCTCCAATTATCTACTACTTAGTTTAGCCCGATGAAAAATGTTCTTAAAACGGAAATTATCAATAGATACAAACCATCCGCAGATTTCATTTCAAATAAATTTCAAACAAAGATCGATATTGGTATAGTTGCCGGAAGTGGCTTTGGAGAATTCTTCAGCGACTATGAGCTTTTAGGCGAAATTAACTTCAAAGAGATTCCAAATTTCCCACAAACAACTGTTGAAGGTCATTCTGGAAAACTTCTGCTTCTAAACATAATGGGCAAAACGTGTCTGGCGTTCTGCGGGCGATTTCATATCTACGAAGGCTATAACCCAGTTGATATTGCATCGCAATCCATCGTTTCATTTTTGCTCGGTATCGAGCGTATGATTTTTACAAATGCCGCTGGCGGAATTAACCATTATTTCCAGGTTGGCGATTGTGTCCTTATTCGCGACACAATCAATATGCTCTACCATAGCGATGGAGAATTATTTGTTGAATACTCGAAAACACATAAAATTTTCTCATCAGTATGGATCGATAACATTACTAAAATTCTACTAACAAAGCAAATCCCTTTTCAAGAAGGCACATATTTAAGCACAACAGGACCATCCTACGAAACACCAGCCGAAATTCGCTTTTTCCGTCTCTTAGGTGCTGATTGCGTTGGTATGTCAACAATTTTGGAAGCCTCAGTTGCAAAAAAGCTTGGTATTAATGCAATTGGTTTATCGCTTATCACAAACAAACTATATGAAGTGCATCCTCGTAAAGTTTCGCACAATGAAGTGATTGAAGCAGGTAAAATAGCAGTACCCAAGATAAAATCGATTATAGAATCAGTTGCTTGCTTTTCTTCAAATTAATGAATTAAAAATTAAAATATACTTATTAATTTGAAATTAATAAATTTATGACACAATTTGTAAAGTAAATACTTATCTTTTTCGTTAAGTAAAAAAACAGGAACACAATATGAAGAAAATTTTACTGATTTTTATAACTCATTTGCTCTTAATTAGTTCGCTGCAAGCAGGGAAAGAGATTGAATTTAGCCGCGAGTTCACTCTCTTGACTTCGCAGCACGCTCAAGGATACCTTAAACCTTTATTCACAACCTTGGGCGAAAGTTTTAATTCGGGGCTCTACACTAAAGCTGATTACAAAAAAACTTTTAGCCTCGGATTTGACATTACTGTTATGGGAATGTATATCCCAACAAACCAGAAAGCTTACGACGCTGAACTACCAGATCTCTATGGGAATACCTCCGTTGTACTTAATGCAATTAAAAAAGACGGAAAACTAATTGAAAACGTCCGTGCCACTTGGCAACAGCCAACAATTTATGGTGGTCGATCGCAACCAATTTTTGCGGCACCTCAGAACAACTTCGAGCCAGATTCGTTCTATCGTTCTATTGCTTTCATCGAAGGTAACAACATCAGATTTATGTCCGGATTGCCTGTCCTGCAAGCTTTTATCGGATTGCCAACTCGCACTCAAATTAGGGGAAGATTCTTTAGCGTTCCGATCGATGGAACAAACTTTACATACTACACAATTGTTCTAAATCAAAACATTGATAAAATTTTTGGGCTTTTCGCATCTGATAACCACTCGCTTGCGTTACATTTTGCTTACCACTCAATGAAACGATTGCCGGGTTTTGAAATTACATCTTTTGCTGTTGGAACTCACTATAGTTACGAGCTTGCCAATAATTTATATGCAAATGCTGGTATGCAATACGAAGATCTAAAAGGAAAATTCCGTGCAATCAAAGAGCAATCAGATGATTTAAAGAAAATCAAAAGCCCTTATCCTGAAATTAGAGAAGCAAGACCTTTTGAATTCGATATTGAAAGCTTTACAAAATTTAGAATTGGCGGCGGTTTATCTTATAAATTAGGTCCAATTGAACTTACTGCCTCTGCTTATTACGCCTCCCAACCTGTTCTATCAACAGGGCTAACTGTTTACTTGCTCGATTTCAAAGAGAAAAAGCCTGCTCCGCCACCTCCACCTGCACCTGAACCAGAACCTATACCAGAACCTGTTTTTGCAGAAGAAGTTTCATTTGAACAACCTACATTTGAGCAACCTGAAGTTAAGCTCGAAGAGAAACGAACTCTCCTGAAAGCCGATATCCAAGCTTTTGCACTCGAAAATGGCACCGAGAAACCGCTTTTGGTGATAAAAATGGAGGAAAATATGTCCAAGCACATATCACCTTTGCTGCCGTTGGTGTTCTTCGACGAAAATTCCGCCGAAATACCTGCACGCTACGAGAAAATTACTCCTGATTCTGCAAAAAAAATGATTCCAAAGGATGTTGCCGAAGGCAATGCACTGGATGTCTATCATAGAATACTTAACATAATCGGTATGCGTCTTAAAAAATATCCTGATGCCAATCTTACTTTAACTGGAACTAATTCGGGCACTGGGGCTGAGAAAAACAACACTCGGCTTTCTCAATCGAGAGCCGAATCTATCAAAAATTATTTAGTTAATGTTTGGGGAATAAATCCAAATAGAATAAAAACTGTTGCTCGAAATCTGCCAGCTAAGACATCAAATTCAAAAGAACCTGATGGTATTATGGAAAATCGTCGTGTTGAAATCTCCTCCGATGATTGGGATGTTATTGCACCGTCAGTTATTCAAGATACAGCAAGAATTATACTACCGCCAATTATACGATTCCGCCCCAATGTTGAAAGCCAAGCAGGTATTGCTGATTGGAGACTTATTGTTTCTGCAAGCGCCCGAAAAGTTAAAGAAGAAAGTGGAAAAGGTGATATAGTTCTAAAAGATTGGTACGTCCAAGATGATGAAACTGCCAAAGCTCTGATACGCAACAATATGCAGTATAATTTGTCTGTAACTGATAATGAAGGTAATAGCTTCTTAACCGATGTCCATACTTTACCTGTCGAACTTAAAACTATAAGCAAAGAAACTGCTAAATCCGGCGACATTATTACAAATATCTAC
>DAIPLL010000081.1:0-5819 GCA_036769265.1 Kapaibacterium sp. (SeqCode) | reverse complement strand
AATACTAAAAAAAAAACTAAAATTTTTTTATATAGTAAATCTTATATACTATTAACTTAAAAAATTTGATGAATTTTTTGTAATTGGGTGCATCAAATGTCTAATATTGAAAATCAAAATCAAAACAGTGAAAATAATGATAAATTAGAAGTAACAAACGAAAATAGTTTAATTCAAGAAACATCAAACTCTCCCGAGCAATCAGCTCAAGTAGAAGTTAATGTGCAAAATGAGCAAATCGAACTAAAAGGGGGAGATGATACAGCACCCAAGGTCGAAAAAATTGATCTTCCGAGCGAAGAAGAACAAGCCCGAATTGCAGCAGAAGCAAGAAAACGTGCGGAAGAAAAACAGAAGCAATTAGATGCTGATTTTGCTAAAATCAAAGAAGCTTTTGAAAAAGGCGAACCTATAGAAGTTACTGTAAACAGTAGAATTAAAGGCGGATTGCGTGTAATGTTCAACGAAATACCAATGTTCTTGCCAACATCACATTTTGGGCTACGTAGAAATCCATCCGAAGACGAACTTACAGCCACAATTGGACAGAAAATTAAAGTTCATATTCAAGAAATTTCTGAAGATGAAGATAAACGCAAAACTATTATCGTTAGTCGCAAAAAAATTATTCTCGATAGTATCTGGGATAAAATCAAAGTCGGCGACATTGTCGAAGGAACAGTTTCGTCGGTTGCAAGCTTTGGCATTTTCCTTGATTTGGGCGGTGTTGAAGGTTTGATACACATATCGCGCCTTTCTCAACAGCACGTTGAATCAACAAAAGATATAGCTAAACGTGGCGATAAAATGCAAGCTGTCGTCGTTGAAGTTGATCGTGAAAATAATCGTATAGCTCTTAGTCGCAAAGAACTTGAAAAATCTCCTTGGCAGGGTATTGAACAGCGTTATCCGGTTGGTAGTGTTGTTAAAGGTATAGTGCGTCGTTTTACTGATTTTGGTGCTTATGTGGAAGTTGAAAAAGGTATAGATGGGCTTATTCGCTTGAACGAACTCTCCTGGACACGCCGCATTAAAAGTCCCGCTGATATTTTGAAAATTAGTGAAGAAGTTGAATTCAAAGTTATAAATGTTTCCGAAGAAAAGAAAACTTTACATCTTTCGCTCAAACAAATGACCGAAAATCCTTGGAATGAGATAAAAGAAAAATATGTTCCAGAAAAGCTTTATAATGGGATTGTCAAGCAAGTTATGCCGCAGGGTTGTGTTGTAACTGTTGAAGATGAAGTTGATGGCTTTATGCCAAGAAGCAAAATGAAAAACCTTGCTCGCGGTAAAAAGATTCCTTTCAATATCGGTCAAGCAATTGAAGTAGTCATAAGCGATATTTCAGTTGAAAATGAATCTATGATTTTAGAACCAAATCCTGAGTATATGAATGCAGCTATTGCACTTGAACATAAAGAAAAACAAAAACATAGCAAAAAACAATCAAAATCAGAAGATACCGTAAGTTCCACTGGTGGTTTTTCAATAGCTGATTTATTACCTGAATCAATCACAGAATCATTACTCGATAACAGTAAGAAGTAAACATTAAAGTATCAAAATATAAGCTACTTCAATTGAAGTAGCTTTTTTATTTGTATTTTTAACAAAAAACCTCCGAAGAGCTTTGTCTTTCGGAAGGTTTCATTATTAGCTCAATTTTGCTTATTATCCTTTGATTCCAAAGAATTTATTCCAAATATCAAGTTGCTTTTGTGTCAAAATTGATTTAATGTTTTCAAGTAGAGCATCGTGGCAATCTTTAATACCTTGGCGAGCCGCAACAATAACTTCATTTGTCTCCATTTCTTGACGTGTTTGTTCGCGTAATTGCCTTAATGCTTGCATAGCTTGCTCGCGAGTTATTTCACCGGCTTTGAGTGCTTCCATAATAGAGCGACGTTGAGCATTTGCATTTTCGATAATTGCACGTTGTGCTTCACGCAAAGCAATTCTATACTCTTTAACGCAATCTTCAAACTCTTCAAAGAAACCTTTTACAAGTTCGCGTTGAGCTGAGTCAAGCTCGAGCATTCGCAAAAGCATACCAAGTTTTACAGGTGGTCTGTTTGGATCAGGTTTCGGTGGAAATGGTTTATCACCAGGTCCTTTGCCGTTGTCATTTGGTGAATAAAGCATTTTGTCTGTTACATTTACTAAAGTGAAATCACTTGTTAGACTTGCCTCTGAAAGTGATCCTACTACTAAATCAGGTGAAGCAAGTACCATAGAGTAGTCAAAATCTCTCTCAATTGGTTCGACTGGGTTCTCGTGTTGGCAAGCAGTAAGCCCAATGAATGTAAGCACTGCTGCGATCATCAAAATGTTGCTAAATAGTTTGTTTTTCATAATATCTTCCTTTAATAAAATGTGGAACAAATTTTCTACCGTTTAGACTAAATTACACACGTATGGTTTAAACGTTTCAAAAAAAATAAAAAAAATTGTAAGTTGATTTTTATTGTGCTAATAATTAATTTTGTATTTAATCTTTGCCAATTTAGCTCAGATGGTAGAGCAGCTCACTCGTAATGAGCAGGTCAGGGGTTCAAGTCCCCTAATTGGCTCATATCTTTAATTCAAGGTATTTACAAATTTATCCTAAAAATCGCTTGTTTTTTTATTTCATTAAATTTAAATTACATTTAAATTGTTTTTATAAATTTTAATATTATTTTTATATTTCAATAAATTAGCTTTAAAATATCTATTTTAGTTTCCATTAATTAATTTTATGGTAAAATTGCCAGCTGCAAAATTGCATCGAGATTTTTCTCAAAAAATTAAGAGAAATAATATGAAAAAAGACCTATTACTTCTTATTTTTCTTTTAATAGCTAATAATTTAGCAAATGCTCAATTTTGCAGTTGGGCACAAAGCATATCCGGAACAAATTCGGACTATGCACAAAGTATAGCTGTTGATTTAAGTGGAAATGTTTATGTTGCAGGTTATTTTAAATCAAGTACTTTAACATTTAATAATGGAATTACTCTTACAAACACAACTTCAAGCTTTTATATAGATGCATATGTAGCAAAATATAATTCTGCTGGCATTTGCCAGTGGGCTCAAAAAGTCAGTGGAACAGATAATGATTTCGTTCAAAGAATTTCAATTGATAATAACGGGAATATATATATTGCCGGCAATTTTTCGTCATCAACTTTAACATTTAATAATTCCATAACTCTTACTAAAAGTACAAGCGGATATGATGCCTTTCTTGCTAAATTTAATTCAGATGGCTTATGCCTCTGGGCTCAAAAATTAACCGGGACAGGCGATGAATATTCATCTGGTATTGCTACTGATTATAACGGTAATGTTTATATAACAGGATACTTTAATTCTACAACTCTTACATTGAATAATAGCGTAAATTTAGCAAATTACGGTATTTATGACATTTTTCTTGCTAAATATGATTCAACTGGTGTTTGCCAATGGGCTCAAGCAATTGGAGGTACAGATGATGAACACTATAGTGCTATATTTATCGACAAAAATAATAATATTTTTGTAGCCGGAGATTTCGCTTCAAATATTCTAACACTTAATAATAATATAACACTTTCAAAAATAGCTGCAACTGATGCTTTCTTAGCTAAGTATAATTCAAACGGTATATGTCAATGGGCAAAAACTATTGCCGGTACAAATTATGATTATGCAAGATGTGTTACTGCTGATACTTTTGGTAATATTTATGTTGGTGGTTTTTTTGCTTCAAACACTCTTAGTTTTAATAATGGAATAAGCCTAAATATTACTAAAAATACATATTATGATGGGTTCATTGCGAAATTTAATCCATTAGGATTGTGCTTATGGGCTCAAAAAATTGGAGGCTCAGACGACAACTACGTCTTTAATGCATTCTCTACACCAGCGGGTGATATTTATATATGTGGTTCTTTTGATTCAGATACATTAAAATTCAACAATGGCTCAGTAAAGCTTGTTAATAATTACAGTGCTTACTCTGATGCTTTCTTAGCAAAATTTAACTCAGCCGGTACTTGTCAATGGGCACAAAAAATTTCAGGCACGAATAACGAGCAAGTTAATAGTATTGCTGTTGATTTAAATGAAAATATTTTTGTAACTGGTTTTTTTGCTTCAAATATTGTTACGTTTAACAACTTGATTACTTTATCGAACATAACTAACGGTTATACTGACGGATTTCTTGCAAAATATGTTGAAACATTGATAAATCCACCAGTTTTATCAAGCCCAGCAAATAATGCAACTAATGTATCACTTACTCCTCAGCTTACTTGGACACATAGCCAATTAGCTGCTTTCGATAGAATACAACTTTCAAAAGATTTAAACTTTTCAAATATTATTTTCGATGATACTTCCACAACGCAATCTAAAACAATACCAAGCACATCAATGCTCGATACCAGCACGCTTTATTATTGGCGCGTAAAATCTTTCGCCGCAAACGGTGATTCGAGTGCTTGGTCGCAGATTTATCAATTTACTACAACCGCTATTCCACCAGGCTTTACTCTTTCTGGATTTTTAAAATATTCCAATACAGCTTTAACATTAATGAATAACTGTATCATCAGTTTGAGAAACTCCAGCAATATAATTATTGGCACCGCAGTAACTGACTCTTCTGGACATTATACAATAAGTAATTTGCCAAACGGTACTTACACGATTGAAATAACAACAAATAAAAGCCCAGGCGGATTGAATTTGCTCGATGTTCTGCTCCTGAGGCAGCGTATTTCAGGTCTTGCAACCTTTACACAGTTGCAGGACCTTGCGGCAGATGTAAATTTAAGCGGTTCACTTAACATTTTAGACGCTCTTTTATTAAGACAGAAAATTACTTATGGAACTGCATCCAGTTGGCTTGTGCCAAATTTCGTATTTTATCCGACAACTGTTACAATCAGCAACTCAAATGCATTGCTGAATATTGAATCCTTATGCGGTGGCGATGTAAACGGTAGTTTCGTCCCAGCTGGGAATTAGTGTTTTAATTATAAAAATTGGAAATTTTAGAACTGAGTTACTATGAAAAATACCTACGACGCTCTTCAAACAATGTATAATCAATTTGAACAGAATTTGATAAAATTAAATAGGGAAAATGCTCAGAATTTTCTTGAAATATCAGAATTGCTTTTAAAAAATGATGAGATAAACTTTGCTGAGAAGCAATTTCTGCATAAATGGCTAAATTTCACTGGAAAGCAAAATTTTATTCAAGAGCTTGAAAGCGAGGAATTACGCTATAGGTGGGCTGAATGTGCTTGTAAATTCATTCAACAAAGCGATTATTCATTTAACGATTTGCTTCGTTATCGTGCCGAAGAACTCTCTCAGAAGACTCTATTTATTGATATGTCTGGGATATCACCAAAACGATATAGTTATGAACAAGTTTGGTCCTATTCTAAGGAAATAGCTGCTGCTATACTGAAAAATATTGAAGGCACTCCACGTGTGGCAATTTTTTGCGAAAATTCACCCGAAAGTGCTATGGTTGATATTGCTTGTCTTGCTTGGGATATACCAGTTTCGCCGCTAAATGTCCATTTCAGTAACGACGAACTTTCAGAAATCTTCAAATTGATGGATTTTAATGTAGTCATTACTGATACATTAGATAGAATCGAACAAATTGAAACGATTAGTAAAAATTTTCTTGTCAGACCTTTAATTTTGCACATAAACGAAAGCATTAAGGAAGCAACAAACCATATTTATCTCCCTCGCTATATAAAAACTCTTAGTCAAAAGGACATTGAGCTTGCTCTCAACAAACGCAAACGTTTTTCCA
>DAIPLL010000080.1:0-5870 GCA_036769265.1 Kapaibacterium sp. (SeqCode) | reverse complement strand
AGTGTCATTGCACGAGCTGCACCGAATTCAACAACTGTCTCTATGGATTGAACAGAAAAGTGAAATTCAAAGTTACAAATACTTGCTCTATACAAAATTTGTAACTCAAACCGATACTATTACCGCAGGTCGTGCTGATAAGAAAACGGATAGCACAATTTTTTCAATTTTCGAGACTTATTCGATTGGTTATTTTGCAAAACCTGATAAATATTTCAACGAAATAATTCAACGCCGGCAAAGTGTTAATGTACCACCACAAGCGAACTTCGTTACTTTCGGCACTAATCTTAATATTTACGATGACTTTATTTCGATTTTAGGTGAAGAGATTTATACTCCATTTCATCCAGATGCACCTGACTTCTACGATTTTATTCTGGATACAAATTTCGTAAGCGATGAATATGCTTATGGGGACAGAATAATTGTAATTCCTAAAAGCGATTTTCGTAAATTATTCTCAGGTTTTATAAACATTGATCCTGAAAAAATGAAACCAATTTCGGTGGAGCTTTATCCAAATATTGCAGTGCGACTTCCATTTAATACAAAAGTAAAAATCATTCAAACTTTTCATCAAGAACCATACGTTATGCCTAAATATTTGCAAATCAAGACTACTTCTAATGCAAATTTACTTGGTATCATTCAACCAAGATTGGATGTAAGCTTAGAGACTTACGCAACGAATTTCGAATACAACATAAAAATAGACAATGATATTTTCAATCGCAGAAGAGTAGAAGCAAGCAAAAAGGCTGATAAATTTGATAGTCTTTTTTGGACGCAGCACCAGTTTATACCCCTTTCAAAGGATGAGCTGGAAGCTTACGATGCAATACGTGCTGCACGGGAGGCGCCCGATTCTGTGCAAAGCACAAATATTTTTACAAAATATCTTGCTCCAATAAATCAGCAACTCAGTAAATTAAACCGGAAACCTTTTACTGGCTGGGAAGATATGCTGGTCTATAATACGATAAAAGGATTTAATCCAACAATTTCTGTTAAAGATTTTATCTTTGAAAAAACTGAACTACTTGGCAAATTGGGTTATGGTTTTGCAGATAAAAAATTTAATTTTCATTTAGGAACAAGGATTTTTTTTGATGAATACGAGCAATATAGTATTCAAATGAGTGCTTTTAATAGCTTGGTGCGATCTGATAATCCTTACATCGTACGAACTTCCTCAATAACACTTACCAGCTTAACAACAGGTTACGACTACGGAGATTATTACTATGGGTATGGAGCTAATCTTGAATTTTATGCCGGCTTCGGTCAGCTTCGTTTTATACGTAGAAATTATTTAGAACGTCCTGTGGTTTTCAAGTTCGCTCTGAAGTCTGAAATTCAGAAAAATGCACAACGAAATTCTAATTTTTCAATTTTCCGTAATAGTAACAGGCGTCCTAATCCGCCAATCATAGAAGGCAAAATAAACTCAATTGCAACCGAATTCAATTGGAACTTTAACCGTGAAAGGCGACTTTCGAATAATGGTTTTCTTCTTGCAGCAGAAATTTCCAATAAAAATATCTTAAAATCGGATTTTAATTATTACAGATTTGAGTTTGTTTGGAATTATAGGCAAAAAACATTTCCACTTTCTTATTTAGATATTCGCTTCAATTCTGGAATGCTTTTGGGAGATAAAATCCCACAAAAGTTTTTTAGTATTGAATCGTCCACGTCAGTTTTTTCAGCTAATACATCGCTTAGAGGAATAAAAGAAAAAGAATTTTACGGCAACAAATATGTTACTTTATCTCTCGAGCATAATTGGGGAGAAATTATTCCAGGATTAATTAGAATACCAAATATAGCTGAATTTGGTATCGAATTTGTAACGTATTTCAATTCAGCTTGGAGCCGATTCGATAAAGACACGAAATTTGCCTCTCGAAATGGAGCTTTATTTATACCGAATTCAACAGATGTTACTAATGATAGGTTATATTATGAATTTGGATTAGGACTTAATCGCTTGCTAATATTTTTTAGGACGGATATAACAGTAAGGCTTACTCAAGTGGAGCGTCCGCAAATAATTCTTACATTTACTAATGCTAATTTTTAGTTTTGCACATCTGCGATTGCTTTTTCGACTTTCACACGCGAAAGTAAATATAACCCAACAACAAAAAACACAAGTAGCGATAGAATTGCAAAACGATATGAGGAAGTTATCTGATAAACCAACCCAAAAATAAATGGTGCAAGCCAACTTGTTCCACGCTCGCTAATTTCGTAGAGACTAAAGTACTCTGCTTCTTGATTTTTAGGTATAATTTTCGAAAATAGTGAACGGCTCAAAGCTTGAGTACCTCCCATAACTAAGCCAATAACAATTCCAAGTGCCAAAAATTCATATTTGCCGTGTAAAAATGCAAATGCAAAAATTATTGCTCCAATCCATATGATTAAACTTAGTACGAGTGCACTCTTAGTGCCAACTTTTTGGGCGATTTTTCCAAAACTCAAAGCACCGCCAAATGCAACAAACTGCACAATTAGTATCACTATGGTAAGAAACGACATTTCTAAACCTAATTCCTCCTGCCCGAACTGTGCCGAAAGAGCAATAACTGCTTGCACTCCGTCATTATACATAAGGTAAGCGATTAGGAAAAACAGTGTTCTTGGGTATTTTCTTGCATTAACAAGTGTTGTTTTAAATTGCAGGTATCCACCTTTAAAGAAATGCTTTATTTTGTTTTGACTTTCGATTTGTGCTTTATATTTTCTTATCCAAATTAACGGGAAAAGCGTGAAGATTCCCCACCATAATCCTGCAGAAGCTAAGCAAATCCGCACAGCATTAGCTGTTGATATGCTAAATTTTTCAGCATGCAAAAAAAAGATCAAGTTAAAAAGTAATAATAATCCGCCACCAATATATCCAAAAGCCCAGCCTTTCGAGGAAATTTCGTCTCGCTCGTCTATTTTTGCAATATCATTTAAAATTGAGTTATAGACGACCACTGATGAACCAAATGCAATATTAGCAATTACAAACATCCAACCACCAAATATGTATTTATCACCGTGCAGGAAATACAACATCAATGTTGCTATTGCACCAATATATGCTGAAATTCCCAAAATGATCTTTTTGGCTTTTGTTTTGTCAGTGATACTACCAACAAGCGGCAAAAATATTACTTGCAAAAGCACCGATAACGAGACTAAATATGGATAATAAGATCCTGCGACAATTTTGAGACCATATACATCGATTAATCCATTAATTGCTGAATTATTCGCTATTGTAGTCAGGTATGGACCTAAAAAAACAGTTATTACTGTTGTAGGAAAGGCTGAGTTAGCCCAATCATAAAAGTACCAACCCAGCCTTTCTTTTCTTTTTAAATCTTTCATTATTTTGAATTTAAGAATTTAAGGAATTCATCTTTGCTTGATGTATATCCAATTTTATTTATGACATTTTCGTTTGCATCCATAATGACATAAAATGGAATAGCAACAGTTTGGAATTTATCCAATTGGTATTTCTTGTTTGAAATATAAGGTTCTTCTTTTAAATCAGTAATAAGCTTTACTTTTACAAATTCTTTAAATTTTGCAGATACATCTGGATGAGTGAAAATTTGACGTTCCATAAGCCTACAATTTGGGCAGTGCTTACCTGTAAAATCCACCAAGATAAGTTTATTACTAACTTTTGCCTCTGTTTTTGCTTGCTCGATAGTATCGAACCATTTGTCTTCAACTGTTGTACTGGTAGTAGTAGAAGTTATATTTTCCGGAGCAGGTAAAAATGCTTCTAAGAAACCAAGTGATGTTCCTGCAAAACCAGTTGAAATATAAAGCGTTATACTTGCAAAAATTATTGCAAATGTGAGCCGTGTAGGGCTAATTGTATCGACAGTAGAATCGTGCGACATTCGGAAGATCCCAAGAATGTATAGAGTTGCAAGAGCAAGGCAGCCAACCCATATTGCGAGAACTAACTCTCGGCTTAAACCAATTCCCCAATCAAAGAAAGCATTATTTAAAAATTTTAGTGTTGCAGCAATAACCAAAAATCCAAGCACAACTTTTATGTTGTTCATCCATCCGCCTGCTCGTGGTAATGAAGAAAGGGCGGTTGGGAAAAGTGCAAGCAAGAAAAATGGTGCAGCCAAAACTGTCGAAAATCCGAGCATACTGATTATTGGATAAAACCACTCTCCCGATGCTGCGCTTACAAGTGCCGCTGCAACCAGCGGTCCAGTGCAGGAAAATGATGCAAGCGAAAAAGTTAGTCCCATCAAAATAACACTAAAAATTCCTTCTCCTTGCATACTTTTCTGATTTAGTTTATTTGTGATGCTTGTTGGTATCTGTAACTCAAATGCACCAAACAAGCTATATGCGAAAATGATAAATATAATTGCAATAATAAAATTAACCCAAGGGCTTGAGGTAAAATCCTGTATTCCACTTGCACCGAAAAGCACTGAAAACAAAAAACCAAGACCTGTGAATGTAATAATTATTCCGAATGCATAAATCAAAGCATCACGCAGTCCTTTACCTTTGTTCTTTTCAGCTCGCTTTGTAAAAAATGATACAGTAATCGGCACCATCGGGAAAACGCAAGGTGTAAGTAGTGCAAGCGCTCCTGCTGTCATCGAAAACCAAAGGAATGAAAGTATTCCTTGTTCCTTCTTTTGTTCGAGCTCGGATTTTAGGTTTTCATTTTGTTTTGCATTAGAATTATCCTTAGTCTCTTGGCTTTTATTTGGTGAGTCTATTGTAGCTAAATTTTCATTTACATTAGACGTTGTATCAATGTCAGGGCTTTCATTGGTTTCAATAAACGGCTCATTTCCAACAATTGCCGTATAATCTTCTGGCGGTAGGCATCGTTCTTCTTCGCAAAGCTGCATATTTGCTATGATTTTTACTTTGTCATTAGCAAAATTTAGATCCTTTTTAGCAACCAAAGGAACAATGAAATTGACTGTTCCTTTATGATACAAAACTTCAATTTCAAAGGCTTTATCGAATTTCTTCTTAGGCTTGGGTTCTTTAACTTTCCCAACAATTTCAACTAAATTTTTAGGTTCAGCCGAAATAACAGTAGGCATCGGTCCAAGTCCATCAGGACCTATAACTTCCACCATAGAATAAGAATACCAGTGCCCATCGAAAGTCATTGTAAGTTGGACATCAAATTTTTCGCCTTTTTTAACAATCGGTTTAGATGGCTTTGCGATTAATTTGACTGGTTCTTTTACTTGTGCATTTAAATTAAATGAGAAAAATGCTGCTAAAATAAAAAAAACAATTTTTTTCATTAATTTATCCCAATTTAAATTAAACTATTCATTGTCGCCTTGGAAATAATTTATTAATCTTCTATCCTGATAATTTCTTTGTGGACCAGCTGATCGTTTTTTGATTGCATCCTTCAAATTATCAGTAAAAACTTTGGCTGCATTGTAGCCATAAGTTCTCAGTAAATAATTTATAGCAATGACTTCAGCAATTACTGTGATGTTTTTACCAGGGAAAATCGGTAATTTTACCATTGAAATTTCTACACCCATAATATTTGCGTAAGTTTCATCCAATCCTGTTCTTGTATATTCAACATTTGGGGACCATTCTTCAAGCTCAACGATAATTTCGAGCCTTTTTTGGAAGCGGATAGCACGTATTCCAAACATCTGACGAACGTCGATTATGCCCAATCCACGTATTTCCATAAAATGCTGCACAAGGCTTGTGCCTGTGCCCATTATTATAGTTTCACGTTTTTTTGTTAACATAACAATATCGTCTGCTACAAGTCTGTGCCCGCGTTCAACTAAATCCAATGCGATTTCACTTTTTCCAATACCACTTTTACCAAC
>DAIPLL010000079.1:0-6128 GCA_036769265.1 Kapaibacterium sp. (SeqCode) | reverse complement strand
TGAAGAATTACGCACACCAGATCTTAAAGCAATGCAATCTGATGAACTAATAGATTATGATCACGAAGTAACATTTAATGATGGCTCGATACTCTTTTTGCTAACTGTAAAATCGCGAATGGTCGATGATAATGGCAATACAATTGGTGTGCTGGGTTTAGCACTTGATATAACTCAAAATAAATTATCAGAACAAAAGTTGAATGAAATATACAAGCTGAATTCAATAATCAACGAGCTTTCATCTGTTCTTATACAATCTACAACGGAAAATATTCACGATGGAATACTTTTTGCCCTGGAAATATTAGGTAGGTTTTCGTCAGCAGATAGAGTTTATATATTCACAATTCACGAGCAGAGCAAACATATTGAAAACACTTATAATTGGTTATCAGAGAATATCACATCTCAATTAGATGCAATAAGTTTAATCAGGTATGAGACAATCGAACGCTGGATAGAAATATTCAAGAATAATGATTATATCTATTTTAGAAATACAGCTGAAATTCCAGATGGTTATCCAATCGTAAAGCAAACTTTCGCTCGAACGGGGATAATTTCGTTGCTCGGCATCCCAATGTTTTACGGTAAAGATTTGATTGGGATGATTGTGTTCGATACGTTAAAAGAAGAACGCGACTGGGATTTTGATATTGTATCTTTGCTACGTCTTGCGGCAGAGATAATTGCTGGTGCAATTGCTCGAAATAAATTTGAACTTGAAATAATAAAGCAAAAGCAAATTGCAGACCAAGCAAACAGGGCAAAAAGCGAATTTCTAGCTAATATGAGCCACGAAATTCGCACACCGATGAACGCAATACTTGGTTTTTCAGAAATTATGCTCAACTCGATACGGGAACAACCTTATCGTGGATACTTAGAAACAATTCAAAAAAGTGGACGCACATTGCTTGCACTTATCAACGACATACTTGATCTTTCGAAAATAGAAGCTGGACGTATTGAATTGCAACCCGAACCGGTCAATATCGCAGAAGTTCTTAACGATATTTATCAAATTTTTTACGAACAAGCACGTTCGAAAAATTTAGAATTAGAGCTAAAACTACAGTATAATCCACCAGATAATTAATATATAGATGAAGCTCGTCTAAGGCAAGTTTTAATTAATTAGGTTGGTAATGCAATAAAATTCACCAAAGTAGGTGGTGTATATATTTCAATGGAACACAATAAGATAGACAATCAACATTTCAATATTCGAATTGATGTAAGGGATACAGGTATAGGGATTTCAAGTGAAGATAAAGAGGTAATTTTCGAGTCGTTCCGTCAGGCAAGCAGTGTAAGCGTAAAGCATTTTGGAGGAACGGGTCTTGGTCTTGCAATATCGAGCCGCCTGGCAAAAATGATGGGTGGCGAGATTACAGTCGATAGCGAGCTTGGCAAAGGATCTACATTCTCTGTTAAGCTTTACAATGTGCAACGGTTGCACTCGGTAAAAAAAGCAAGCGAGCAAATTGATTGGTCGAAGAAAAAATTAGATTTTAAAGGCTCTAAGATTTTAATAATTGATGATATACAACAAAATATCGATTTAGTTAAAGTTTATCTTGAAAATACAAACATAATAATTGCCGAAGCGAACAACGGACGTCAAGGGATTGAAATGATACGTTCTTTCGAGCCTAATTTGGTGCTGATGGACTTACGTATGCTCGAGCTAAGCGGTTACCAAACACGTTCTATAATTCGAGATGAATTAAATATAAAGCATATTCCAATAATTGCTTTTACTGCTTCATCAATGAAAGAAGATGAAATCCGGATTACTAATCAATTTAACGGGCTCATCCGCAAACCAGTTAATCGCAATGAATTGATTAATGAATTAATTAAATTTTTAGATTTTTCTGTTTCTGAAATTGAAGAAACAAAAGAAATTGCAGACGAAGATCTAACAGGAGAAGAACTTATTTCAAGAATAAATGACAATATTTTAGAAGAATTCAAATCTTTATTCCAAAACGATCTTGAATCATTAGCGAAATATACAGATTTGCAAGAGGCAGAGGACTTCATAAATAAACTTAAAGCTTTTGCAATTAATAATAATGAAGATAATTTAATGAAAATTCAACTAAAACTTTCTAATTATTTTGATAATTTTGAAATAGATAAATTTACCAAAACAATAAACGAAATTTATAATTATCTTAGTAACAAATAATACAAAATAGATCCGAGAACAATATGGAAAATCAACCCGAAAATACTCGAACCAATACAATATTGGTTGTAGATGATCAACCACAGAACATTCGGCTTATAGGAACATTTTTGAGAAAGTATTATAATTTGCTGATTGCAGAAAACGGTCCAAAAGCAATAGATACAGCTATAAGCAAGCAACCGGATTTGATTTTGCTTGATATTATGATGCCTAATATGTCGGGATTTGAGGTTTGCGAAGTGCTCAAAAAAAACGAAATCACAAAAGAAATCCCAATTATTTTTCTAACAGCAAAAACTGAAACAGACGATATACTGAAAGCTTTTGAAATTGGTGGGGTCGATTATGTTACAAAGCCCTTCAATGCAATGGAGCTTATGGCAAGAATTCGTGCTCATATCGAGCTTAAAAACTCAAAAGAAATAATAAAAGATCAATTTGAGCAATTAAAGCAAAAAAATGAGCAATTGAAAAAAACTTATGAAGATTTAGAACATCAAGCGCAGCATCTAAATAAGCTTTATATGCAACTAATTAAGAATGAAACTTTTCTTAGAAATACTAATGAAGAGCTAAAAAAGCTTAACGAGATGAAAGATAGGTTCTTCTCAATTGTTTCGCACGATTTGCGGAGCCCATTTGCCGGGATTTTGACAATGACTGACATAATAAAAAACCACGCAAATACTTTTTCAAAAGAAGAGCTGATTTCAATGCTTCAGTCTTTAAATGAGACAGCACAACAAACGTATAAATTTATTGAAGATCTGCTCGAATGGTCTCGCTCGCAGATGGGACGCATTCAGATGAATATAGTAGAAGAAGATTTATATACAATAGTAACTGGTACAATATTAACACTAAAGCAACAAGCTGAGATTAAAAATATCGAGATTGATAGCCGAATACAGAGCGGAACCTTTGCAATGTTTGATAACAATATGATGGCAACAATTGTGCGAAATCTTATATCAAATGCAATAAAATTCACACCAAAAGGAGGTAAAATCACCTTAAAAGCAGAAGCAATTGAAATAGAAGGTAAAAGATTTATAAGACTTGCCGTTTCAGATACGGGCGTTGGTATGACAGAGCAACAAGTTGCAAACCTTTTTTCGTTGGATAAAGTGCAATCTACTCCTGGGACAGAAAAAGAGAAAGGCACCGGGCTTGGAATTATGATTTGCAGAGATTTCATAAACAAAATGAATGGCGAGTTATCAGTAGAAAGCAAACTTAACGAAGGCACTACTTTTTTTGTTGATGTCCCTCTTAAATCTTAAATTACTTGATGACCGAAGAAGCAAACAAAAATAATGAGCAGATAATTTCGGAGCTGAAAAACAAGCTCGAAAGAAGTGAAAAGATTATCTCGGCGCTTACTAAAAGAGCTGAAAAAAATGCTTTTTTGGGCGATAGTGACTTTGCTTACTTCGAGACCAATGCAATATTGAACTCACTTCTCGAAGAAATACAAAATAAGATTCAAAAAATTACAAAAGAATTAGATGAAAAAAGCTATGAACTGCATAAATTAGAAGAAGAGCTACAAAAAAAAGAAAATCAGTTAAATGAGATTATTTCATCAATTGATGATGTTGTTTGGTCTATATCATATCCAAATATATCATTATTATTTGTAAACAAAGCCATTGAGAAAGTTTTTGGCATTCATTACGATAAAATTGCAGAAACGCCAAATTTATGGTTTGGACTTATTTTGCCCGAGGATAGATCCACTTTCTATGATGCAATTTCTCAGTTGCAGGAATTTCAGCAAGTCGAGGTTGAGTATAGGATACAAACTATTGACGGGCAAATACGTTATATACACGATTAACTGACCAGAAAAATTGATAGCGATGGGAAAATATATCAAATCGATGGAATTGCTCGCGATATCACAGAATTAAAGCTTGCCCAAATTAACACAGAAATTACTAAACAACAATATGAGCTAATTTTTGAGTCGGCTGTCGAGGGTATAATAATACTTGATATGAACAGATCTGTTGTTGCAATAAATTCGAGTGCTTGCAGGCTTTTTGGTGTAAGAAAGTATGAAATCATAGGCAGATCAGCTGATATTTTGCTTTCGCAAAATTTGTTAAATGAACTTTACTATAACTATAAAACTAATGCTTTGAATAAAGATTTTGTTACTCAATCACAAGAGAAGCGTAAAAATGGTGATGATTTTATTATTGAAGTTTTATCTAAAAGATTTTCATTAAATGATGAAAACTTTATTATTTGCTCGTTTACTGATATTACAAAACGTAAACAAGCTGAGGATGATTTACTAATTCAAAAAAATAAATTAGTTCAATCAGAATATAAACTAAAAGCTATTCTTACGAGCACAAAGCAGTCGTTTGTTTTGATCGACAAGAATTACACATTGTTATCTTATAACAAAAATTTCGAGCAGGATGTAAAAAAATTTTTCGGGCAGGAAGTATCCGAAGGCATAAAGATTTACGAAATTTTACCAACCAGTTTAAAAGATACATTCTTTGATAATTTTAATAAAGCACTCGGTGGAGTAAAAATTTCAATTGAAATAGATATACCAACAATTGAAGGTCAAATAGAATCCTTTATCTGCAATTTTGAACCTATAAACGAGGAAACTGGACTTATAAACAGCGTCGTAATCAGCTCAAAAAATATTACAAAGCTAAAAGAAAAAGAAAGAAAGCTAATCGAGCAAAATGCATTTATTCAATCGCTTTTAACATCTATACCAATACCTGTATTTTATATAGACAAAGATGGTCGGTATTTGGGATGCAATGAAGCTTTTGAGAGATTTATCAAGCTCAAAAGTGAAGAAATGATAGGCAAAACTGTTTTCGAATTATTTGATTATGATAAAGCAAAAGTATATTATGAAAAAGATAAAGAACTATTCGAAAATCCCGGCACACAAACATATGAATTTGAAATAAAAACCAAATCAGGCGAAAGTAAGTATGTTATTTTCCATAAAGCTACATTCAAAAACCCGTTTAACAATCAAATTGATGGTATTATTGGGACAATTTTGGATATAACAGAACGCAAGCAAATAGAAAAACGCTTAATTAAAAACCAATCTGAGCTTGAAGGCATTTATAACTCCACACCAATACTTATTTGCCTATTAGATGAAAGATTAAACATTAGAACAGCAAACAATTCTTTCATTCAATACACTGGCTGGCCTGATAAAAACAAAATCAATAAAGTAGGCAATTTGCTTAATTGCATTAATGCAGTAAAAGCTCCTTATGGATGCACAAGCGGTATAAATTGCAATATTTGCGAGCTACGTTTAGCAATTATAGAAACATTAAAAACAGGGAAACCGATTGCAAATATTGAACATAAAGCTTATGTAATTGAAAACAATCAAATAAAAGAGAAATTCTTCTTAGTCTCAACATCACGCATAACTAACGACAGTGAAAATAATGTAATCATATCACTTCTTGATATTACAGAGCGAAAAGAACTCGAGCAAGAACAACAAAAGTTATATAACGAACTTAAAGTTTCGAGGGATTTACTTGAAGCAAATTTAGAACAGAAGAACTCCTTGATAATGCAACTCGAGCAAACGCAAAAGCATCTAATACAACTAAATGCCGAAAAAAGATAAATTCTTTTCAATAATTGCTCACGATTAGAAAAATCCATTTGCGTTATTAAAAAATCAGGCTGAAGAATTAAAAAATAATCTGGATTATTTGAATTTTGAAGATATAAAAACTGCAGTTGATGATATATATGAGACTACCCATACTATTTCGAAACTTTTACAAAACTTACTTGATTGGTCGAGAGTTAAACTTGGCAAATTAAATTTAAACAAAACAGAAATTGATTTCTTCGAAATAGTTTATAATAAGATCTATATACTTGGGAAACTAGAAGATGCTAA
>DAIPLL010000078.1:0-6148 GCA_036769265.1 Kapaibacterium sp. (SeqCode) | reverse complement strand
CCGAGAACAACCACATCGCAATAGTTAGCAATGATTCTGATAGAATCTTCTAAACGTTCGCCTTCGATTTCTGATGAGAATTCCATAGCCTGCTCTGTGGAAAGAACTTTTCCGCCTAAGCGATACATCGCCGATTCGAAGGAAAAGCGTGTTCTTGTGGATGGTTTGTAGAATAGAGATGCCATAATTTTGTTCTCATAATCGCGAGTGCCGCCACGAGCGACAATTTTTTTCATAAGCTCGGTGCGGTCGAATAGTTCCAATATTTTCGGGACTGTGAACTGCTGGGATTCGACTATATGACGCATAAATAATTCCTTGAAGTGAATTTAATTGCAAATATAAGAAAAAAAATTAAATTGAAACGTGAGTTCCTGCTTTTTCTTCGAGTGCTTCCATTAAGCATTCGAATGAAGTAATGATTGCTTTTTTGCCACCATTTTTGATGAATCTAATGACGGATTCGACCTTAGGTCCCATACTACCAGCAGGGAAATGCCCTTCGTCGTAGTATTTTTGCAGTTCTTCAGTTGTAGTATGGCGAAGCCCTTTCATATCAGGCTTTTTGTAGTTTACGTAAACTTGGTCGGCATCTGTTGAGATAATAAACAAATCAACATTAAGACCGTTAGCAAGCAATGCCGAAGAGCGATCTTTATCGATAACGGCTTCGCAGCCAATAATTGAGCCATCTTCTTTTTTAACAACAGGGATGCCACCACCACCAAGAGCAATAGTAATTATATCCAAATCAATAATTTTTTTAATTACTTCAAGTTGTAAAACTTCGCAAGGTTCTGGCGAAGGGACAACTCTACGGTAACCACGTGCCGCATCCTCGACAATATCCCAACCAAGCTTTTCTTTTTTTTCGAGCGCAATTTCTTTTGAGTAGAACGGTCCGATAGGTTTAGATGGTTTTTGGAAAGCAGGATCATTTGGATCGACAGCAACCATAGTCGGAACAACAGTAACCAATTTATCAATCCCAACAGCACGCAATTCATGTTCCATAGCAAGCTGAAGTATATAGCCGATTTCGCTTTGAGTAGTAGCAACGCACATATCGAGAGTATGAGTATAAACTTCGCCGGCAGCACGCTCTGAACGGATCAGAGCGGCGCCAGCTTGCGGACCGTTGCCGTGTGTGATAACTACACGCCAGCCCATTTTTATCATTTGAGCAATGGATTTTGCAGTAGCGTGAGCATTTGCAAGCTGCTCTTCGATTGTGCCGCGCTCCCCAGCTCGAATAAGTGAATTGCCACCAATAGCAATTAAAGCTGTGTAAGCCACGATTTACTCCTTGTTATTTTTTCATTAACATATACATAATTGCTTTTTGGGCGTGCAAGCGGTTTTCTGCTTCATCGAACACAACCGAATATGGAGCATCGATAACTTCATCTGTAACTTCATCGCCACGATGAGCAGGCAAGCAATGCATAAATATAGCATCGTCTTTTGCGTGCTTCATCAGCTCGGCATTAACTTGGTATGGCATAAAGATTTGCTTGCGTTTTGCTGCTTCTGATTCTTGCCCCATCGAAGCCCAAACATCTGTGTACACAACATCTGCATCTTTTACGCCTTCTTGTGGTGAATGAACTACTTCAATTTTAGCGCCAGTAGCCTTAGCCGCTTCAGTTGCTTCTTTGAATGCAATCAAGTTTGGTTCGAAACCTTTCGGGCAAGCAACTGTAACGTTTACACCCAGACGAGCACCTGCATCCATAAGTGAATGAGCAACGTTGTTGCCATCGCCAACATAGCACACCTTCAAGCCTTCGAATTTTCCTTTGTGTTCCAAAATTGTCAAGAAATCAGCCATAGCTTGGCAAGGATGCGAGTAATCTGTAAGACCATTGATTATTGGAATTCTTGCGTAGCGAGCAAAGTTTTCCACAATATCGTGTCCGAATGTGCGAATCATAACACCTTGCAGCATTCTTTCCAAGTTTTTAGCAACATCGTAAACTGATTCGCGTTTGCCTAAATTTATTTCATTTGGCGAAAGATAAAGCGAGTATCCGCCAAGCTGTTGGATACCAACATCAAAGCTTGTGCGAGTGCGAAGCGATGGTTTCTCGAAAATCAGAGCAAGAGTTTCGCCTTCCAATGCTTTTGAATATTTCTTTCGATCTTTTTTCATATCTTTTGCTAATTCAAAAGACGAGAGAATTTCATCTGTTGTAAAATCCAATACTGAAAGAAAGTCTTTTTTCATAATATTCTCCAAAAATTAATTGATAAAAAATATGTATTTGGGAAAGAATATCAAACAGGTGCATCAGTTTGGTAATGCTGAAAAAGTAATATTTTCCCAGCACGTGTCGATGGGATCGAAAGCGGACGCTGTGGGACGCAGGTCCGCTTATTATTCTTAAAATAACGATATGTATGTTTTAAATTATACATTTATCCAATTTGAGAATAAAACACAAAGAAAATAAAAAAAATACTTTTAAAAAACTTATTTAAAAAAAAGAGAGAAAATAATAAAAATTTATAATTATGTAATTTTTATTCTTTGTAAATTTCTTATGGTTCTGTAATTTTAACTTATGGCACCGACAATTCAAATATTTGACACAAAAAAATGCCACGATACAGCAAAAGCGATACGCTTTTTTAAAGAACGTGGTGTCATATTTCAGTTTATAGATTTGGCAGAAAAAGCACCATCTCGTGGCGAGCTCGAAAGCATAGCACGCAAAATCCCGCTCGAAGAACTGCTCGACCGAAACGGCAAGCAATACAAAACCCGCCAGCTTGAATACAAAGTATTTGATTTGCAGGAGGAGTTGCTTACTGATCCACTTCTTTTGCGTACGCCAATAACTCGATTTGGTCAGGATGCGGCACTTGGTGTTGCACCTGATATTTGGAAAAAATGGATTGAAGCTACTAAATAAATTTTAGAGTAATAAATGAAAGAAATTTATTCAAAAAAAATTACTGGCTCTTCAAGGACATATTTTTAAATGTCAAACTTGCTACAAATAACACAAAATATTTAGACTTTGTTGAGACCAGGAAGCGAAGTGAAGACACTTTTGAAAGACACAATGTTATGGTTTTCGAGAATGATTTTAAAGATATTATCGATGAATTAAAATTCATTTATGAAAAGTATTTTTCTAATCGCAGAGACTAAAATTAATCAGCTTAATTAATAATTTAACTCTTTTACATAACATTAATTTTTTATTCACAATCAATTTACAGTGAAAGTGTAAGTTTGAAGGTGAGCTTGTTCAATTTTTCTAAAAGGTTTAAAATGAAACTTTTGCGTTCAATTATATATCTGTTTTTGTTTCTTCTTATTTTATCTTCCTGCTCCGATGATGATGACAACTCAACAAACCCTGTTAAGAATTTTCCAGATAAGGCTCCTGTTGCAAAAAGAGACCTTATTATGACGACACAAAATGGAGTAAAAATTTATAACGGTGGATTTGGTTCAGGACTTGCTTATGATGGTAAGTTTTTCTATTCAATGACAGACCGTGGACCAAATATTGATGGAGCATCATCTAATGATAAAATATTTCCAAAACCTGATTTTACTCCGCAGATTGCTAAATTAAAGCTCGAAAATGGCGTTCTAAAATTAGACAAATTAATTTTATTAAAAGATGAGACAGGTAAAAACTTAACTGGATTGCCTAATCCACTGAATGTTGGGGGTACAGGTGAAACTGCACTCGACCTGAATGGCAATAAACTAAACTATGATCCAAAAGGAATAGATCCAGAAGGTGTAGTTATAATGAGCGATGGTAGCTTCTGGGTTGCAGATGAATACGGTCCACATTTAATTCACTTTGATGCCAATGGCAAAGCAACAGAGTGGCTTAATCCATTTGGGAACGGAATTGGTGGCAAAAAGCTCCCACTTGTTTATAAGTTCCGCCGTCCAAATCGAGGTATGGAAGGGCTTACAATCACTCCAGACAAAAAATACTTAGTTGGAATGATGCAATCCCCGCTTTTAAATCCCAACAAAGATGTACAAAGTAAAGCAACAGCTTGCAGAATTCTTTTTTATGAATTAGCAACTGGCAAATTTAAGGAATACGTTTATTTTCTTGAAAGCACAGGCACCGCTGTTAGCGAAATTACAGCCGTTACAAATACCACATTCCTTGTGCTCGAACGTGATGGCAAAACACCTGGAAAGGACCAAGGTATTGTAAAAAAAGTTTATAAAATTGATATTTCCAATGCTACTGATGTTACAGATGCTAACGAAAACGGCAAATTAATTAATGGCAAAACTATCGAACAGCTATCAAAAGACGAACTTATCGCAGCTGGAATAAAACCAGTTTCAAAAGAAGAAGCTTTCGATATTATGTCGATACCTAATTATCCGCACGATAAACCAGAAGGACTGATCGTTATCGATAGAAACACAATTGGTATAATTAACGATGATGATTTTGGAATACTCACAGACAAGGGCAATGTAATCGAAAAAATTATGCCACTTTTGGGGAATAAGCAAGATGAAAATATAATTTATTTCGTCAAATTGCCAAAAAGTCTCTATTAATGAAAGTCATTAATTTAAAAAAGCTGCCCCATCGTTTGAAAGGGCAGCTTTTTATTTTATTTGGATGCAATTTTATTGAATTTCGAGTGCTACAATTTGGTTGCGTTCTTTGTATTTAACTTGGAACATAACAGTTTCGCCTTTCTTTTTGCTTTCGAGGATGTCTTTGAGTTCGCCAGTGGATTTAAGTTCCTTACGGTCAACTTTAACAATAACACCATTAGGCATAAGTCCACGTTCGGAAGCATGAGTAAAACGTTGAACTTTGGTAATGTAAACACCGTTTTTCACATCAAATTCGCGTTTTTGCTCGGATGTGAGCGGAGCAACAGAGAATCCAAGTTTATCGAACGAGACAGGTTCGTTATAAGATTTATCGCCTTTCTTTGACGATGTATCTTCTTCGTCGTCGTTCATAGCGGTATCGGTTTTATCGCGAGCTTCGAGCTTAACGGTCTTAGTAATTTTCTTTTTATCACGCCAAATAGTAACATTAACATTATCGCCGCCACGCTTTTGAGCAATATAACTTTGGAGTTGGTTCGAAGTATTAACTTTTTTACCATCAAGTTCCAAAATAACATCGCCGATTTCAATGCCAGCCTTGTCAGCAGGGCTGTTTTTGAGAACATCATTTACCATAACACCCTGCACTTCTTGAAGCCCGACATTGCGTGCAGTGATTTCATCAACAGTGGAAATAACAACGCCCACATAGCCACGGTCGATTTTACCATCTTCGATTAAGTCCATAACAACGGAATGCACCAAATCGACAGGAATTGCAAAGCCGTAACCGATATAGGTTCCTGTTTGTGTTGCAATAGCAGAGTTTATACCAACCAAACTGCCATAAATATTGAACAGACCGCCACCGCTATTTCCAGGATTAATTGGTGCATCAGTTTGGATGAAATACTCAACTGCATAAGGATCTCGCCGCAGCCCCATAGCACCACGACCGATGGCGCTAACTATGCCGCTTGTTACAGTGAAGTTGAGACCAAGAGGATTGCCCACAGCAATGACAAACTGCCCAATTTTGACATCATCGATATTTGCGAAATGAGCAACAGGCAACCCGCTTGCATCAATTTTTAGAACTGCTAAGTCAGTAAGCGGATCTCTACCAATAAGTTTAGCTTTATATTCTTTCTGATCGAGTGTGATTACTTTTATACCATCCTCTACCGCATCTTCGACTACGTGATTATTAGTAACAATATAGCCATCTTCTGAAATGATAACTCCCGAACCTGCACCGCGCCCACGTCTTTCCTGTCGTGGTTCGTCTGGCATACCGAAAAATTTAAAAAATTCTTCAAAACCGGGGATTTGCATTGATGAAGTTGATTTGGTTTCGACGCTGATTGCAACAACTGTGTGTTTTACATTTTCAGAAACGGCAACCAAAGCATCGTTGAAAGCTTTTGCTGCGTCCGATGGCACTACGGGTGCTTTATCTGCACCAATTTTTGCTTTGTTTTGTTGTGCGAATGTTGAATTATAGAAGCTTAGGCTAATTGCTTCAAGAGCAATAAAACTTAAAACCGAAAAAACCGAATAAAGCAAGATTGCTTATTTCTTTGA
>DAIPLL010000077.1:5203-6148 GCA_036769265.1 Kapaibacterium sp. (SeqCode) | reverse complement strand
CAATGATGGGTGAGTTAATAATATCAGAACCTGGTGCAAATTTTAGTCAACTAATAAAAAAGGATCATGAAGGTAAATTAAAGAAAAAGGTACTTAAAAATTATCCAAAATCAGAATTCTATTTTGAGAATGGCTTTATAGATTTAATTATCGATAGAAAAAATTTACGTGAAAATTTAATAAAACTAATTGACTGGTTTAATAATTAAAATAAGAGAAAAATGGATTTTTTGATTGGAATTGAAAAATTCTTTGGAAGTGAGATTTTTTCTTATGTTGTAATGCCAATTTTTATAGTTATTGCAAGGATTACTGATGTAAGCTTAGGCACACTGAGAATTATATTAATTGCCAAAGGTTATAGGAAAATAGCTCCGATTTTAGGTTTTTTTGAATCATTTATTTGGATACTCGCAGTTAGTCAAATTATGCGAAATCTTGATAACGTTTATTATTTTGCTATGTATGCAACGGGTTTCGCATTAGGTACATATATTGGGATGCTTATGGAGACTAAGCTTTCGCTCGGTGAAGTAATTGTCCGTGTAATAACTCGTTACGACGCTTCTGAATTAGTTGCTCAGCTTATCAAAGAAAATTACAATTTGACTACAATCGATGCCGATGGACAGTTCGGCAAAGTAAAAATAATTTTTATGGTATTAAAACGGGAATATTTAAATGATGCATTGGAAATAATTAAAAAATATAATCCAAATGCATTTTACACGGTCGAGGATGTTAAGTTTGTTCGCGAAGGCTCATTGCCTGGAATGCATAATTATCCTTTCAAAGGTCGAAAAGATAGTGATGTTTTGCCTGCTTCTCCTTCAATTTTTATGACTATTTTATCTGAAAGTACTGTATCTAATCGACCAATTTTTAATGTAATTTTACCATTTTCAATCCAAACGCAAAAAAAAGTAACTCGCCTATATGTTTATT
>DAIPLL010000077.1:0-5193 GCA_036769265.1 Kapaibacterium sp. (SeqCode) | reverse complement strand
GTCGAAAAGATAAAATTAAAGGTGCTTTTTCATTAAAGAAGTAATAAAATGAAAATATTTCTAATCGGTCCGATAAAATCATCATTTGTGCAAAACGATATTAAAATTTTAAGTAGAAAACATAAACTATTTTTAGAAAATGCTGCTATTGGCAAAGGATTATTAGGGGCTTGGAATTTACTTTTGTTAACAATACGCTCAATTTACAAAACTGTTTTCTCTGACGCACTATTTTGTTGGTTTGCAGACTACACTACACTCATACCTGCAAGAGTGCGTCCTATGCGTTGGTTTTGCGTGAAAAATACGTTTCGCTTAGCTAACAAAATTTTCCCTGTATCGAATTATGCTAAAAACCAGCTACTAACACTTACTCGAATAGATGAAAAACGTGCAAAAGTAATTTATAATTGCATTGATTTGGGGAAATTTTCTAAAAATAATGGAACCAATTTTGAAAGAGAATATGTTTTGACAGTCTCACAAGGCGATAATTGGGTGGAATTCATACGAAAAGGTAGTGATAAATTTATAGAATTAGCTAAGAAACTAAAAAATGAGAATTTTATTTTGGCTGGTTTACGAGGCGAAGCACTGAAATTAGCTTACGAAGCTGCCTCAGACACTAATAATTTAGAGATAATCCCTGGTCCACTTGATTTATACAAGGATTTAATTCCTCTTTATAGAAAAAGTTTTGCTTATTGCCAATTATCAATAGATGAAACCTTTGGTGTTGCTGTTCTTGAAGCAATGATAAACGGTTGTTTGCCTATTGTTTCAACAGGCGGTGCACTACCTGAAATTACAAACGGAAGTGATGCAATTGTTGTAAACAATGAAAAACAATTATTAGAAGCTATTGAAAAAGCAAAAATTTATGACGAAAGCAAACGTGAAAATTTGAAAGCGTTCGTCCAAAAATATGATATTGAACGCAGAGCTGAAATATTGTTAAATGAAATTGTTGGTGAATGAATGAGAAATTGGCTAATTTCGACCGAAAAGAAACAAACTGAATTTTACGATGGGATAGAAATCCACGCTGATACAGGGCTGCACGATGATGCTTTTAAACTCTTTGCTCAATACGTAACAAAGGGTACAAAAGTGCTGGATATTGGGGCTGGCGCAGGCGCTTTCTCTAAACGTTTGTACGATAACGGCTATGATGTAGAGGCAATAGACATAGAAACTTTTGAATGGATACCCAAAAATATTCCGTTTATAAAGCTTGATTTAAACAAAGGTCTTAAAAATTCCGTAAATAAAAAATATGATGCATTATGCTGTTTAGAAGTCATAGAGCATTTGGAAAATCCTTGGGGTTTTTTGCGCGAAATAAACAGCATAACAAACATTGGTGGCAAATTATTGCTAACCACACCAAATATCACCTCGTTCTGGTCTCGGATATATTTCCTGCGGCTGGGGCACTTTCACGGGTTTATGCCTTATGATTTGAGCTACGGTCATATCAATCCCCTATCTGGTTACGAAATAGAACTTATCGCAAAAAATACTGGCTGGAAAGTGTTGGAAGTGCGCCCTGGCGGCTATCTACCCGTCTTTGATTTCTCTGAGTGGAAACCAAAGCTTCTTGTCTCAAATTTATTCCGCTGGATAGCTTATATTTTATCAAAAGGCTATAAAAAAGGCTGGGTACTAATGTTTATGCTTGAAAAAGTTGAAGAAAGCGATAAAGTTTATAACCCTGGCGTTTACAAATTTTAAAATGATTAATTAAAGTAAACTAAAATCTTAATTTATTCTAATTTTTTTATTTAGTAGCCTTTTTTATATTTGTTTTATGTAATCACTGCAAATTAGGTAATTTATGCAATCAATCCCATCAGAATCACAAAATATTATTAATTTTCTGAATATCAATAATATTTCTGAGATATTCATTTTATTTCCTCTTGGGATATTTCTTTACAAATATGAACAACCTGATAAATTATATTTGCTTTTTGGCAATAAAACAGCTGAAAAAAAATTAAAAATAAACATTCAAGAGTTAATTGGAAAAGAATTCAGCGAAATTTGGACTGAAGCCGAAAAATACAACTTAAAGACTAAATTTTTAAGCGTTTTCCATACCAACGATTCATTTGTATTAGATCAAGTTGAATATTACGACAAAAACGTTATTGGATTATTCAAAATATTTTTATTAAAAATAGGCACGGATAAGCTTTGCGTAATCTTTGATAATTTATATAATCAAAAAATATCGAATGAGAATCTTGAACGACTTGAAGAAAAATTCAAGCTATTAATTGAAAACTCTTTTGACGCAATATATTTAATGGAAGGGCGACATTATGCTTATGTCAATCCTGAATTCATAAATATTACTGGTTATACTTTAGAGGAACTAACCGATCCTAATTTCGATTTCAGCCAGCTACTTACCGAAAAAAGCAAAAGTATCGTAGAACAACGCTATCAAGCAAGGCTACGCGGTGAGCAAATTCCAAATCGATATATCACGCAAATAAGATCAAAAAACGGTGAGATTAAAGATATCGAGCTTACAACAGTTTCTCTCTCAGAAGCTGGCAAAGTTGTTGTAATGGGAATTATGCGTGATATAACTGATAGAATAAAGAACGAGATCGAGCTAAGAGAAGCTAAAGAGACATTCCTTGGAATAATTAATAGTTTAAACGAAGCAGTTTATATTTTAGATAAAGATTATCAATTTTTATATGTTAACAAAGCGGCTGAGAAAATGTATGGTTACAAGTTTGAAGATTTTATCGGGAAAACACCAAAATTTGTCTCTGCTGAAAACAAAAACGATCTAAATCAAGTAGAATTTCTTATGGATAAAGCTTTCAATGGAGAACCACAGTTATTTGAATTTTGGGGGCGTCGTGCAGATGGTAGCATTTTTCCAAAGAGTGTTAGCTTGACTCAAGGGTACTTTTTTGGCGAGAAAGTGATTATTGCAACAGCACGTGATATAACTTTAAATAAAATTGTAGAAGAAGAATTAATTAAAGCAAAAGAAAAAGCCGAAGAAAGCGATAGGCTAAAATCAGCATTTTTATCAAATATGAGCCACGAAATTCGAACACCAATGAATGGGATTATGGGTTTTGCAAGTTTACTTGCTGAACCAAATCTATCTGAACAAGAAAGATTTGAATACGTTACTTTGCTAAATAAAAGTTGCCAGAGATTATTAAAAGTAGTCAACGATATTATGGATATTTCTCAAATAGACTCTGGACAGATGCAAATTAATAAGCATATATTCAGCCTTGGGAAACTGATTAGAGACTTGTATGAAGCGAATTTTTTAGCGTTTCAGGAAAAAGGGCTTGAATTTAGATACAAGATTGATGAAAAATTAGATAATTTTCTCATAAATTCAGATGAGCAAAAGTTGTTCCAGGTTTTAAATAATTTGATAAATAATGCATTAAAATTTACGAATAAAGGTATTGTCGAATATGGCTGTATCTATGTTGATGGCAAGCTGAAATTTTATGTAGAAGATACTGGTATTGGAATTTCTGATGAATACAAAGAGAAAATTTTTGATAGATTTTCGCAGGAAAATCCTTCAATAACACGTAATTATGAAGGAGCAGGTCTTGGACTTGCCATTTGCAAGGGAATTGTAGAATTGCTCGGCGGAGAAATTAATTTTATCTCGGAGAAAAATAAGGGAAGTAAATTTTTCATATCAATTCCTTGTGAAGCAATCGCCGAGGATGCATTATTAGACGATAAAATTGTCAGTGCCAAAGATAATTCAAAAAAAGTTATTTTAATTGCTGAAGATGACATAATGAATTATATTTTAATTGAAAGATTAATTTTGCGAAATTTCAATGATGTAGAAATAATCGCAGCAAAAAATGGTGAAGAGGTATTGGAAATAGTTAAAAAAAGAAAAGATATATCATTGATATTTATGGATTTAAAGATGCCACGAATTGATGGACTTGAAGCAACAAGAATATTACGTAATAATGGTTTCAAAATGCCAATAATTGCACTCACAGCTTATGCTCTATCGGGTGATAAAGAAAAAGCCTTAGAAGCAGGATGTAATGATTACATATCAAAACCTATTAATAATGCACTTTTTTTACGCACTTTAAAACAATATATATAGCTCAAATTTTTTTGTTAATTAAAACTTTTAACTTAATTTTATAAATTAAATATAATTGTTCAACAAATATAAAAGATAAAAAATGTCTAAAGAGAAAATGAGCGAAGAAACAAACAAAGTCTCAGAAGAAAAACAAAAAGCCATAAAATTGGCAATAGAGCAAATCGAAAAGAATCACGGTAAAGGCTCGATTATGCGTTTGAGCGATAAAAATGTCGTGCAAGTGGAAGCAATTTCAACGGGATGTCTCTCGCTCGATGCCGCAATAGGTATAGGAGGTGTGCCACGTGGTAGAATAACGGAAATCTTCGGACCTGAATCTTCGGGTAAAACAACTGTTTGTTTGCATATAATAGCTGAGGCACAGAAACGCGGTGGTATAGCCGCATTTATTGATACCGAACATGCATTGGATGTTAACTATGCAGAACGATTAGGCGTTGATTTGAATAATTTGTTGCTATCTCAGCCAGAATTTGGAGAGCAAGCACTTGAAATAGTCGAAACATTAGTTAGAAGCAATGCTATTGACGTTATTGTTATCGACTCAGTTGCTGCTCTAACTCCACGTGCCGAAATCGAAGGTGAGATGGGCGATGCTCAGATGGGTTCACAAGCTCGGCTTATGTCGCAAGCAATGAGAAAACTTAATGCTGCAATTGGTAAAACAAAAACCACAGTAATTTTTACAAATCAATTGCGTAGTAAATTAGGTGTAATTTATGGTAATCCCGAAACTACAACTGGTGGAAATGCATTAAAGTTTTACGCATCAGTACGAATTGATATACGTCGCAAAGAAGTAATCAAAGATGGACAGGAAGCCGTTGGTAGCCGAGTTAAAGTGAAAATTGTTAAAAACAAAGTTGCCCCACCATTTAAAGAAGTTGAGTTCGATATCCTGTATAACGAGGGGATATCTAAAGTAGGCGATTTAATGGATGTTGCAATCGAACACGGTATAATAAACAAAAGTGGTTCTTGGTTCACTTTTAAAGATGAACGCGTTCAACTAAATCCAATGCGATTTCACTTTTTCCAATACCACTTTTACCAAC
>DAIPLL010000076.1:0-6279 GCA_036769265.1 Kapaibacterium sp. (SeqCode) | reverse complement strand
AAATTATATTGTGCGTCAAATTCAACTCCAGCGAAATAAACCTTACCAATATTGATGAATTGTCTTGAATTATCTTCAAGTATTGTAATATCGATCAAATTTTTAACATATTTAGCATAAATCGAAGAACGCAGGCTCAAATTTGAGAAATAATTAGATTTAAATCCAATTTCATAGTTATTTGAAAATTCAGATTTTAAGTTAGGATTAGGTTTATTGGCACCTATTACTTCGGCATAAAATTCTTTAAGAGTTGGAAAGCGACTTTTATGAGAATAATTAATAAAAACAGTAAACATATCATTTGAATAATTAATCCCTGCTTGGTGATTTAGAAAATCATCTGAGGGACGTAATTGTGAACCATTAGCGTATTTTGGTATTAATTTATCATAATTATATCCAAAGAATCCACCAAAATTGCCAAAACTAAGATTTTGTTCAACCGAGAGTGAGATTAATTGTGAGCGAAAATCTTTCCATTGCTCATTAATATTAGATTGCTGATGTTGGTGATCATTGTGAAGAGAAAATGCAAATTTAGTTTGCTCGAAATTATCCCGATTAATTTCAAGAATTGATGAAAAACCGAACTTTGAGTATTCCTGAGTTGAATGAAAGGCAGATCTTGTTTTTTGGGTCGAGAATGTGCTATCATCATAAGCATCAATAATATTTTTAAAACGTGTGGCAAAAAAGTTGGTTTTAATATTAATATGTTCCAACATCTCATAATTAATCGCATAGCTAATTAAAGCATTGTTCCATTCCGGCATTTTCCAATAACGTTTTTTCGATGCCTCCAAATTTACTGGAATACCTTTCTCACCGTATGAAATCATAAATGATAATGTGTGAATAAAATTATTAGTCAGTTGATTAGCAAATTTAGCAAATAAAGAATAAGATTCGCTATAAGAGTTAGTTATGGTTTTACTATTAGCTTTATATTTTGATGATGTTTGGAAATTGTTAAAATCATTGTAATCTGCAAATAAAGAGAAATAAATCCCTTTTAATCGTTGTTTAGCTTGTATTCCATAATTTTTAGAAATATTTCCGACATTGATAGATGCATTTATAGAATTTTCTAAAAAAATATTGTCCGTTACAAAATTAATTGAACCACCTAAATTATTAGCACCATAAAGAGTTGAACTTATTCCTTTAGAAACGGAAACTTTTGAAACAGGCAATAATGAAAATTGGCTAAGATCAACCATCCCATCAAATTGATTAACAATTGGAATACCGTCGAAATATATCCCGATTTGCCTTTGGTCAAGTCCCCTTAATCGAAAATAACCCTCATTTTTACTATTCCGAATTGAACGTAAGCCAGTAACTTCATTTAAGAGATTATCAAGAAAGAAATATTTATTTTGATAGTGGTTTTCAATAATTAAATCTAAATAAGAAGTAGATTTTTCTATTTGTTTATCTTGAGAAATTATAATAATCTCATTTGTTCGGAAAGCTTTGATTTCATTATTAGAATACTCAAAATAAATAGAAAAAAAAATAATAAATATTATAATTACAATTTACATATATTATCCTCTTCAATATGTGAAACATTACAATCAGATAAATTTTGAGATAAAAGATCAGCCATAAAAATTGCAGCATAATCTACAAATTTCGCAAGTTTTAGTTTTTTTAACTTTAAATTTTTAAAATAATAAAGAGTTTTTTTAGCAATATTTTCATAATTATCCATTGCTAAATAAATAATTCTATCAGAATTTTCAACTTTAAACTTTGATAAAATATGATTTGTAGAAATATTGATTAACAAGAAATTTGAAAATGCAAATAGTAAAATAGCTCTTAAACACATTTTTATGGACATTTCCAAATAATTTAAATCGTAAGTAATTTTAGAAAAAATCTTTATATCGTTGCTTTCTCCAAATAATGGATAAACAAAAACAAGCACAAAAACAAAACTAAGAAAATATTTGTTTTTCAATCGATATAAGACTTGACGTTCTGAAAAAAATAAAAAAAATAAGTATAGTAGGACTATAACAACAAAAATAAGAATAGAGCTATATATCCCGATTATTATTAAAAATAGTGGTAATATTGTTTTAAATAGCTTCATTTCTTAGCTGCAATTCAAGTTTTGTTTTTAAAGCTACTCTAAAGCCAAACCATCCAGCTATTGCACCTAAAAATAAATGCAAAAGCATAAAAGAAAAAATAATCAGTAATGCATAACTCGACTTGTCTATATCAAGATTTATAAATTTTCCAAAAATTGAAACATAAACATTTAGTATATTAAATCCAAAAAAGAAAATCTGTGCAGCAACAGAATGCAAGAAAGTATAAAATAAAACTACACAACCGCCTAAAATTGAACTAATAAAGTTTGGTCTAAAAAATAAGAAAAGTATTTCAGCAAAAATACTTTCCATTAAAATTGCGATGATTGGATTAATAATGAAAACACCTGTTAATGTTGATTTAATAGTAACTGTTATTAGTCCGAGCAAGATAAGAGAACCCCGAAATTGCAAAATATTCTTTGCAAAAACCAGGAGTCCAGCTGCAACAAGCGATAGTATTAAACCACGAAAAGGCAACCTTGCTGCATGTAGCCAAGTACCTAATGTAATTTCGATAAAAGACCACAGAGCTGCTATTACAGCAGTTCTATGTAAATCAACAAAAGATAGAGTATTTATATTTTTAAGAATATTCATTCTTTAATTTCATTTAAAATGTCATCCACCCAAGTCATTGCTTTCATCATCGATGGGAAGCCAATGGTAGTTAAAGAATGAAGAACAACACTATGGATTTCTTCTTTTGTACATCCACCTTCTAATGCTCTACGTGTATGAGAATGTACAGCTCCTTCTAATCCTGCACCAACAGCAATTGCTAATTTAACCAGCAAACGTGTTTTTTCATTTAATTTTGAACCTTTGCTTAATGCTTCTCCCAAATATTCGTAAGCAGAAAATATTTCTGGAAAATCCCTTTTAAAATTTAAAAATTTTTCAGGTAAATTGTTCATAAAACCTCCAAAAAATTTAATATTAAATTAAAAAACCGTCATTGAGAACAAATGACGGTTTTTAGAAAATATTCATAATTTCATTTGTTCTCCTTTGCAAACACGGCAGGCGAAACCGTTTCCGGTGGCACCCTATCGGCTAAAGAACCATATTGACTTTACAACTTAGGTTCTAAAGCTCGGAGAATTATTAAATAACTTCAAAGAACTTTTTTGTAAAAAGAGCTAAATTTTTATAAAATTCGTTCTGTGTTCCGTTGATTATCTTTTCAATGAATTTGGGTACCCAGGTAATTATGTATAAATCAACAAATTCATTTCGCTTAGATTTCCAATCGATATTCAAGAAATCATTATTCCCTTGAATTTCATTTTCAAACAAATAGTTTAAAAATTGTAACATTACAACAATATTATCTGGTAAATCTTTGACATCTTCATCGAAAAGTAAACCGCATTGATTATAAAAATGAAGAATCCTTTGTGTAATTTCACCGTTTAAAGTATATCCTTCCAAATAAACGGATGCATAAGGATGAGCTATTATATCAAATGGACCGAGAAATATTTTTGTGTATTCCCTCAATAAATCTAAATTGGAATAATTATTAAGTGAATCGACAATAATTTTGGCATAAGTTCCAAGTTCAGAATCAATCTTTTCACTATTATCAACGAAAATTCTTCTTATCTCGTAATTAAAAAAGAATTCTTCATCAGGTTCGCAATAGTAACCAGCTAAAATATTAAGTATATTTGCTTTAAAAATCAATGTTTCAATCATAATCTTCAAATCAACGATTTACAATAATATTATATGACTCGACTATTCTATTACTTTTGAGCACACAAATATATGTACCGGCTGTTAATTTATCGACTGAGAATTTAAAAATAACAGAACCTTTACCCATAAACTCATTATTGACTAAAGTATGAACTGCTTGCCCAGTTGTGTTATAAATAGTTAAAGTATAATGGTCATCTTTTGGAATATTGCATTGTATATTGGTATAGTATTGAGCTGGATTAGGATAAACATTAATATACTGAACTTTATTTGCAAAATTGTCAATCGAATCATCAATTACTGAAACTGGAATATCTCTTGTGTTAAATTCACGTATGTAATAAACATTAGGTTTTACACCAGTTTCGCCTTTTGCCAAAAATTCGCCTTTATTATTTTTAAGTTGTTTTGGTGGATATTTAGCAATTAATTTTGAAACTTCAGAGGTTGGGTCATCGAAATCGCCAAAAATACGAGCTTTGGCTGGACATGAAACGACACAATATGGCTGTTCTCCTGTGGTTATTCTATGATGACATAAAATACATTTTTCAGTTATACCATTACGTCTGACTTGTTTATAGTCTGGATGCTCGAATTCATTCATATTCGGAGGGATTGAACCAGCTTTTTGAGAAACTTCAAAACCAGAAGAAGTACAATCAGTAATTAATTCAGTTTTATCTCTCCAATTTTTATGTGTTTGTTCGTTAAAGGGATTAAAACTAATTACAGAATATTGGACACCTGCCGATTCAATATTTTGATCGCTATATGGGCAAGCTATAATACATAATTGGCATCCGATACACCTATCGTCATTATGTAGTGTTACACCCTCAGGTGATTTAAACATTGCTTTCGGATTAACTGGACAGACATCAACACAAGGAGCATCCGAACAATGATTGCATAAAGTAGGAATAATTACTACTTTTGTATCAGGGAATGTACCTGATGAGTAAGTGAAAAAATTAGCCCAATTATAATACCTGCCATTTGAATAATTTTGGGTGTTGTTTTCAGTTTTACAAGCAAAACCGCACGCACCGCAACCAGTGCATTTATGTAAATCAATTACCATACCTAATTTTGCCATTTTTGGATCCTCCTGAAATTAAATTTTTTCAATTTTTACACCAACATAACCACCATTGCGAGCAGAAGAGCCCGAAATTCTATCATATTCGTCAGGTAAGATTTCATTGTTATTTCCACCTCTTGGTATTGCATTTTTAAAATCAGCGCTTGCAATTCGCCCATAAGCCCAGTGTCCCTGTCCAAAAGTTTTAGTAATAAATCCTGGACGTGTACCTTCCCAAATTTTCACAACACTTTCAATAGAACCTTGAACAGATGTTAAACGAATTCTGTCACCATCTTTCAAATTAAGTTTTTTAGCATCTATTGGGTTTATTTTAGTAACATCAGCCATTTTTTCATCACCTGGATCTACCATTTTAAATTCGTAATACCAAGATATATTTTGACTACGTCCTTCACGATTAAGGCGAGATTTAGCGTCTATAAAAATTAAAGGATATTCATCAGGTTCGCCTTTTCTAGTCGGTGGTTCATAATGAGGTACGAAAACAGTTTCACCTCGTGCTGTATAATTACATATTTCTACAACTTCATCAATAGTTTTATTATATTTCTTTGCGTGATCATCCCAAGCTTTTTTGATTGTCTCACTATAGAATTCAAATTTTTTAGTAATTGTTTCAAAATTATCCCATTTGCTACGGAATTTATAAGGTCCGAAATTAACCACACCACTTTCCAAAAATTTATCCCACCCACCGATAGTATCGTAAGCTGGTTTAGCATATTTCATTGTTGCAAACATAGCAAATTCTTCTGCATTGGTTGGTTTTTCTCCTGTTTCTGGATTTTTAAATTCATTCTCAAAGTAATTAAATAAATTACTAAAACCTTTTTCTTTTAATTTCACAGCCAACAACCAAGCTATCTCGGTTTCTAAATCCTTAACATCAAATAATCTACGAGCAAGTGGTTGCTGAATTGATATGTTTGAGTGTAAATTACCTTTACTATTGACTATAGACCATTGTTCAGTAGCGTGGAATGTCGAAGGTAATACTATATCAGCAAACATCGTCATTTCGGATGCATTTGTAACGCAATGAACAAAGAAAGGTAATTTTTTCATCGCTTCATCCCATCTTTGAGGTGCGTTAATAGAAAAATTGAAATTACACCAATATCCTATAGCCATTTTAATATCGTAAGGTTTATTTTTTAGCAAATTATTGGCAATATTTGCAGTAACAACACCAGAACCTATTTTACCGCTTGCCATTGATGGCATATCTATATCACCTCTACCATCAATTTTTTTCTGAGAATTCCCAGTTTTTGCAATCTCATCAAGATAATTGTCAATGGCCGGTGTTGTGCCAACTTTAACAGAAGGACCGCGTAATGTGCCACCTTCATT
>DAIPLL010000075.1:0-6433 GCA_036769265.1 Kapaibacterium sp. (SeqCode) | reverse complement strand
TAACAGCAACTGATGCAACATCATACGAATGGTATGTAAACGATGGCAATGGTTGGCAGCAAGTTGTAGATGGCGGCGTTTATTCAAATAGCACAACTGCAACGCTATCAATTACAGGCGCAACTGCATCAATGGATAGCTACCAATACAAAGCTCGTGCAATAAACAACTGCGGTTATGTTGAATCCAACATTGCAACTCTTACAATTACTGCTCCAACACCTACAAGCCAACCTACATTATCATTAACAGCAGGAACTACGACGATAACTGTTAATATGACCGCACCGACTACACCAACTGCAACTGGTATGTTCAGATTGGTAACAGCATTAGATAATGTAGCAGTACCAACTTTACATCCATCTAACGGCACGGCTTACCCAGGTTGGAATACAGATTATGTATTATCATCTATTACAATAGCAGGATACAAAGTTGTTTACGATGGTAATGCGACATCATTTACATTATCCGGACTTAACTCGAATACAACATACAGAATAACAGTATATGGCTATAATAGGATTGGAACAAACGATGCATCACGTGTATATAACACAACAGTAACTAACCTTGCAAACTCAAGAGCACAAAAGACAAAAGCTAAGCTTGGTGTAGAAGAAGAAATAATAAGTGGTTCAGGATTTGAAGTAAGCCGCGTATCACCGAACCCAGCATCAGATGAATTATATCTGACGATAATGAACGACCAAGCAAGCACATACGTATTCGAACTATACAACACAGTAGGCGAACGAGTATATGTAAACACAATGAATTTGATAGGTGGTGCAAACGATGTAGTGCTACCATTACGTAGTGCAACAGGATTGTTACCAGCGGGCGTATATAACTTACGAATTCATTGCCAAGGCGAATACATAGACCAACGCGTAGTAATAATGCCGTAAAAGACGTACACATAAACATAACAAGAAGGCTGCACCTGGTGCAGCCTTCTTTCGTTTTTTACAAATGCTAAAAATATATAAAGGCTCAAAAGATAAGATTTTAGAAAATACGGGCACAGAATAATGAAGGAGTAAAAGGAGGTTGGAGCTAAAATAATGTAGGGGCACAGAATTCTATGCCCCTACAAATAGATCAAAACTCTACATTGCTTTTGCAACTGTTGCGTTCAAAAATTCGATATTCATACGGCTAATAAATCGAACAGAGATATTTTTCGGGCAGTTGGCTTCGCATTCATAATAATTACGGCAAGCACCAAATCCTTCTTTATCCATTTGCTCGATCATTGCGATTGCTCGTTTCTTACGTTCTGCTTGCCCTTGTGGGAGCAATGCTAACTGCATAATCTTAGCTGCTGTAAATAACATTGACGCTCCATTCGGACACGAAGCCACACATGCACCACATCCAATACAGGCTGCTGAATCCATCGCAAGATCTGCGTTCTCCTTTGGCACAGGTATCGAATTTGCATCTGGTGCTGCACCTGTATTGACTGTTACATAGCCGCCAGCAGCAATAATACGGTCCAATGCCGAGCGATCAACCACTAAATCTTTCACAACAGGGAAAGCACGAGCGCGGAATGGCTCAATCCATAGCTCATCGCCATCCTTGAACATTCGCATATGTAGCTGGCAGGTGGTGGTACCTTTCATATGCCCGTGTGGACGTCCATTAATTGTCATTGAGCAGGCTCCGCAGATTCCTTCACGGCAATCGTGATCAAATGCAATTGGCTCACGATTCTCACTTATTAGCTTTTCGTTTAGCACATCAATCATTTCAAGCAGCGACATATGCTCTGAAACATCTTCCATATGAAAAGTTTCAAAGCTGCCACGCGAGTTAGCATCTTTTTGCCGCCAGATGTGAAGTGTAAATTTCATAATTTCACCTTTATTTTGTCTTGTGAATTATCTTAAAAATTTCATATTCTTTAATTTCAATTTTTTCTATTGAATAATTCTCTTTCAATGAATTTAATTTTTCATTATTTAAACTCAATAAATCATTTCGAAACATACTTGCAATAAAATATGCTCCTTTGAAGTTATTTTTAAATGCATTCAAATCATTAATTGATACAACATTTTTAAAACCATTGTAATGAAGGTAATCTTGTAACATATAACTATTGTCAATTATAAGCAAACTGCTTTGGTCTAACCGATTTTTGATTAAATCAATTTTTGTTTGATAAAAATCATTTCCCTTGCTAATTGTAAATTGAGTTGTTGAGACAAAATTATAAATTGCTAATGTTAAAGCAAAAATTAAATAAAATTTATAATTGAATCTCTGCTTATTTATGATTATCAAGTATAATGCTATAAAAACGAAAGTTGATATCCAAAACTCCAAGTTATTAGATGACCAAAACGTAAAAAAACCACCAAAAAACAGAACATAGCTTGCAATCCACCAAGTTTCTTGCTTTATTCCTTTACTTTTGAATAAAGTTTTTACTGATATGATGGAAAAATAAAGTAAGAGAGCAACTGCGATCAAAAGAAATGCGATTCCAAATATTTTATCAAATAATGTTGCATTTCTAACAAGGAAAATCTCTTCTTGAAAAGAGTTCCCAGAAAAATAATGATTTATGAAATTTATAAAAGGCGAAAAGCTCAATAGCAAATGTATTGAAAAAATTGTTCGTAAGAATCCAACTAAATCATTTACTAAAAGTCCTATACCAAATCGAGACCAAAAATAAGGCAGTTCCTGTGCATAAAACGTCAGCTGGTAATATGCTTCATCTATGGATCGCACCTTATAGGCAAATAGTAACACTAAAATATATGGAATTCCTACAAAAATCGAGTAAAAAGCTGTAAAGCGAACAATTTGTTTGAAGTTTACTTTTTGCACAAAATAATTTATTGTATAAACGGCAAGTAAAAAAACATACGTTTGATGAAATAAAGTAGCAATCGAAGCCGAAATAGCAATTTTTGCTAAATCAACTGGATTTTTCAGGTAAAAATAGAAAGAAAGCAACGCAAAAAATAGCGGAATAATATAAACTTCCACACAAGTTGAGTAGTACCACACTCCATAGGAAAAAGCAATTACTCCAGCCGCTGCAGCTGCATAGACTTTCTCAAACGAATATTGTTCGACAAGTATTTTTACAATTAAAGTAATGAGTCCTGCTCCAAAAATGCTATTTATAGCGGACATTATCAGAAATACTTCCCATTGCAAACCAAGTAAGTGTAAAAATTTCACTATACTGAGAGTGAAAACATGATAAAGTAGGTGGTGGGGATGAAATACCCACACACCTTCTTTGGCTTTTGTCGAATAAATGATACCATCGTGAGCAATCGCTTGATTTTGCGAAAGTGTAAGCAAATATATTGCTAACACGATGCAAAATGTTGCAAATAAGAACAAGCGATTATTAGCTCTTGTGGTCATTTTTATTTGTAGCTCCGCACTTGCAAAGGAACATATTCGAAAGTTAGTTCTTCTTGGTGGCGTATTGGTTTATTTCCGTCGCCATTATATTCCCAAACAGCTACGTGAGCGAATTTTTCGTCGTTACGTTTGGCTTCGCCATCCTCGTATTGATATTCCACACGGAAGTGAGCACCACAAGATTCCTCGCGTTCAAGTGCATCCCAAGCCATAAGCTCGGCAAATTCAAGGAAATCAGCAACTCTATTAGCACGTTCAAGGGCAACATTTATCGATGTTGGCTCTCCGGGAACGTTCACATTTTGCCAGAATTCTTCACGAAGCTTTGGAATTTCTTGCAATGCATGCTTTAAGCTATCGGCGCTGCGAGCCATACCGACATCTTCCCACATCAATTTGCCAAGTTCCTTGTGGAACGAAGTTGGCGTGCGTTTGCCTTTAATTGAAAGCAGCTTGTGTATTTTATTGCGTGCATCTTCCTCTGCTTTACGGAATTCCGGATGCTCGGTTGTAATTTTTTCAAGTTTAGTTCTTGCAAGGTAATCTCCAATTGTATATGGAATAATAAAATAACCATCAGCAAGACCTTGCATAAGAGCGCTTGCACCAAGTCGGTTTGCCCCGTGATCAGAGAAATTAGCCTCGCCGAGCACATGAAGCCCCGGGATTGTGCTCATCAGATTGTAATCAACCCAGAGCCCGCCCATAGTGTAATGAGCAGCAGGATAAATCATCATTGGTGTTTTGTATGGATCATCGCCTGTAATTCTTTCATACATTTCGAATAGATTACCATAACGCTCTTCTATTTTTTCACGTCCAAGACGTTTGATTGCATCCGAAAAATCAAGATAAACACCATAACCTGTTGCCGAAACACCGCGTCCTTCGTCGCAAACTTCCTTTGCAGCGCGCGACGAAATATCACGAGGCGAGAGATTACCAAAGCTCGGATACTTGCGTTCAAGGTAATAATCGCGTTCATCTTCTGGAATTTCATTTGGTGGGCGTCTATCGCCTTTCTTTTTAGGCACCCAAATGCGTCCATCATTGCGAAGTGATTCGCTCATCAAGGTTAGCTTTGATTGATGATCGCCGCTTACTGGAATACAAGTTGGGTGAATCTGAGTAAAACAAGGATTGGCGAAGCCAGCACCTTTCTTATAAGCCCGGAAAGTAGCAGTAACGTTGCAGGCAATAGCATTAGTGGAAAGGAAAAATATATTTGCATATCCGCCCGTTGCAAGGCAAACTGCGTCAGCAACATGCGATTCTATTTTACCATTTATAAGATCACGTGTTACGATACCACGGCAAATGCCATCAACAACAACAATGTCCATCATTTCTTTGCGAGTATGAATTTTAACGTTACCGTTTTGCACCTCCTTCATCAATGCTTGGTATGCTCCAAGCAAAAGCTGTTGCCCCGTTTGTCCACGAGCGTAAAAAGTGCGAGATACTTGTGCTCCTCCGAAAGAACGATTATCAAGCAAACCGCCATACTCACGAGCAAAAGGCACACCTTGTGCAACGCATTGATCTATGATGTTATTCGAGACTTGTGCTAATCTATAAACATTTGCTTCGCGAGCACGAAAATCTCCACCTTTTACCGTGTCGTAGAACAAACGCCAGATGCTATCACCATCATTTCTATAATTTTTAGCTGCATTGATGCCACCTTGTGCGGCTATGGAATGAGCTCTGCGTGGTGTATCGTGGTAAGTGAACACCTCAACCTGATAACCGAGTTCAGAAAATGAAGCTGCGGCTGAGCTCCCAGCAAGTCCTGTACCAACAACGATTATCTTAAATTTGCGTTTATTTGCGGCATTGATCAGTTTCATTTCAAAACGGTGCCTGTCCCATTTATCCTGAATGGGTCCGCTTGGTATTTTTGAGTCTAATTTCATACTGAACCTCCTACCAATCCAAGCAATACACTAACTGGGATTGAAATATATAACAAAGCTATAATTGTTGAGAAAATTACACTACAACGTTCCATCCATGGTGTGAACTTCGGACCAGTGATGCCAAGTGTATGGAAACAACTTTTAATTGCGTGACTTAAATGCACACCAAGCAATGCAACTGCAATAATATAAGCAACTGAAATAAACGGATTGCGGAAACCTAAAACAACCATTTTATAAACATCGTGCCGCTCTGTGAGAATATTCTGTTCAACAAAGCAGTCATTTGGCATTTGTTTTATTTGTTCAGCAGTTAAATCAGCAGGTGCAATCAAAGCTTTTTTTACGGTTAATTCACGACTTTCGTAATGATCGGGATTCGTTATGCCGAATGTGAAATGTAATAGGTGATAGGTTACAAATGCGAAAATCATAATTCCTGTAACCAACATCGAACGGCTGTTTAGTTTTGCTTTCGCGTAATTGACAACTTGGTATTTCACGGGCTTAGCTGCATTATTCACCGCACTTAAGTATAGAGAAGTGATAATGTGAAGAATTAGAGATACAATGAGCACTATGCGCACAATCCACAGTACTTCACCAATGCTTTTTAAAAATTGGGCGTATAAATTAAGAGCGTCGGGTCCTATAAAAATTTGCATATTCCCAACTAAGTGCCCAATAATAAAAAGCAGTAGGATTACTCCTGTGGTTGCCATTACAATTTTGCTCAAAACAGTTGAGCGTAGAAAACTTATTACTGCCATAGAACTTTTTATTATTTGTTAGAAAAAAGATTTAACACAATTTTTTACAAAATTATAAAATAAAATATTATTCTCTACCTTTTAAATCGAGATAGAGATAATTATATCGATAAATCAATATTTAAAAACAATATGTGTCTATTTTCGTCTAAGCTAAATATGATTTTATTTGGTAACAATGTAAAATGAATATTCATAGATGGCTCCCATTCATACTTTTCATTACTACTTTCATTGCAATAGTAGAAGCCTATGTGCTTTTTCATTGGACTCGTTTTGTTAAATAGCAAAATTTTCACAAGCTTACTTATCAAATACCAATTGCTTTTTCAATTGTTTCGA
>DAIPLL010000074.1:0-6452 GCA_036769265.1 Kapaibacterium sp. (SeqCode) | reverse complement strand
AAATCTCCGGTGGGAAATTTATTATTGATATGCAATCAATTATTGTTCTGGATTTGGACGAGAATAGTGGGAAATCTAAACTCGAAGGGCATCTTAGGTCAGATGATTTTTTCAGTGTTGATAAATTTCCTACATCGTTCTTTGAAATTAAAAGTGTAAAAGAAAAAAAGAATAATAAATATGAAATTACTGGAGATTTAACAATTAAGGGTATAACTCACTCGATCACTTTCATTGCTGATTTGAAAATACAAAAGGATAAGATTGAAGCTCGAGCCGATTTTTCAATTGATAGAACAAAATGGGATATTCGTTATGGTTCTGGTAAATTTTTCGATAATTTAGGGGATAGAATGATTAAAGATGATATCAAATTCAAAGTTAAGTTAATTGCAAAACGTTCATAATCATAAAAACTTGAAATTTTAAAGGGGTTATTAAATTTTATTAACCCCTTTTTATTTTCACTTGATTTCCACAAAATTAAAAACCGCACCTGTTACATCGTTGTTTTCATTATAAATTGGTTCACCACTTACAGAGATAACTTTTCGTGGATTATTACCAGTTTGTATTGATATTTTGTAATCTTTTAAAGTTTTCTTTGTGTCGAAAACTATTCGATAAGGCATTTTATCAATAGGCAAAATATTACCTTCAAGATCTTGTTGATTGAATATATCAGAATTATAAACAATTCCTATAACTTTATCTTTCTTCAATCCTAATATTTCTTCAGCAGCTTTGTTCATATAAGTTATTATTCCATTATTATCGACGATAACTTTTGCAAGTGGACTACTATCAAGCACTCTTAAAAGCAAATCTCTTTCTAATTCAAGTTGTTTTTCGATATTCTTCTGCCTTGTGATGTCTATAAAAGTAATGACAACACCTTTGACAGCATTTTCAATTGTTCTATAAGGTAAAATTTTGACTAAAAACCAATTATGATCATAAGTTTTAACTTCCGTTTCAATATGACGAAGTGTTTTTAATACAAAATCAATATCATCCATAAATTTGGGATAATCCAAATTATAAGATATGTGCTTGATTGGTCGCCCCAAATCATGATCAATCAGGTTTATAAATTGAGTTATGGCAGGAGTAAATTTTCTAATTCTTAGTTGTAAATCGAGGAATATTGTTCCGATGTTAGTGATATTAAACCAATTACTAATATCGTTGTTAAGCTCAGTTAGTTCCTCAATTTTACTTTGATATTCAGCATTAACAGTGTAGAGCTCTTCATTTACTGATTGAAGTTCCTCGTTTGTACTTTGAAGCTCTTCATTAGAAGCAATCAATTCTTCATTTGTAGCTTGAAGTTCTTCATTAGAAGTTTCAAGTTCTTCAATTGTAGCTTGAAGATTTTCCTTTGTATATTTAAGCTCTTGTTCTAAATCAAAAATACGTTGATTTACCTTATCTGTCATCTCGAATACTTCAATATTTTCAGAGCTTTTGTAAGCAAAATCTTTTTCATAAAATATAACGACAACATATTTCGTACCAGTTCTCTTGTGAATATAGGGACGGACATCAAGATCAAGCATAATTTGATTATCTTCAGATTTCAATATTAAATCCTTATACAAAATATCTTTAGCCTCCTTTAAAGCTCTGTGTATTGCAGTTCCCAAAGCTATAGATAAATCAGGATTTATCATATTCATAATGTTCAAATTAATTTTGCCTGTGGGAACTTTCATAAATTTATTGACATCATTAAAAACGTGTATTAGTTCTAACTTTTCATCGACTATAACTGCTGGTGGCATAAAATCTTGAAACAGCTTTTTAGTTATGTCTTCTAAAATTTCTTCAGCTGAATTAGGTTTTAGAATTATGCTTTCCGGTGTAACGAAACCACGATGCTTTCGTATAACTGGCATATAAAGCTCATTCAGCATTGGCACTTTAATGCCCTCTTTGGAACGATAAATTTTAGCTCTATTATCAAAAATTGTAAAGAAATTAGCTAACTCGCCAACAGACTCACTCGAACCGAGAAATAAGAAGCCACCTGGGTTAAGTGCGAAACTAAAAGCTGATATAACTTTTTTCTGCATTATTGGTTGAAAATAAATAAGTAAATTTCGGCAAACTATTAAATCTAGTTTTGAAAAAGGTGGGTCTTTTATAATGTTGTGAGTTGCAAAAATAACCATTTGCCTTATATTTTCATTAATCCTGTATGAATCTCCTTTTTTTTCGGAAATATTTTTTTAATTTATCTTCGGGAACATCAGTTACTATACTTTCTGGATAGATCCCAGCACTTGCATATTCGATCGAGTCACGATCTATATCAGTAGCAAAAATCTTGACATCAAAATTCAAATTATACTTTTCAAGATACTCTTTTAACAAAATAGCAATAGAATAAGCCTCTTCACCTGATGAACAGGCTACATCCCAAATTCTAATTTGCTCTCCTTGAGTTTTGCTTGCAAAAAGCTCTGGGATGAGTTTTTCTTCGACTACTTTGTATGCTTCTGTGTCTCGGAAAAATTTTGTTACTCCGATCAATAATTCTTTATATAAAACACTGACTTCTGTCGGGGATTCCATTAATAAATTTAAGTAGTTTTCTATATTATCAAGTTGATTAACACTTATTCTTCTCTCAATTCTACGAATTATTGTTGTGGGCTTATAAAAAGTAAAATCAACACCAACTTTATTACGTAAAACTGCAAGTACTTTTGTATATGTATCTTCTTCATCAAGTGTTTCTTTTTTAATGTCATCAGCTTTTGCAATAAATGGATGTTTTGCATACTGAATGAGACGTTCTCCCATTTTTTCAGGCGGCAAAATATAATCAACTAAACCTGTTGCAATAGCACTTTTCGGCATCCCATCGAATTTTGCACTTTCATCTTGCACCATAACCATCCCGCCTGCACCTTTAATTGCTCGCACTCCAAGTGTCCCATCGCTACCAGTTCCAGAAAGTATAATTGCAATTGCCTTCTCAGCCATATCATCAGCAAGCGAACGGAAGAATATATCAATTGGTAAATTTAAGCCCATCTTGTAGTTTTGATTTGTCAGGAAAAGCTTACCGTGGAAAATTGTCATATTTTTCTTTGGCGGAATCAAATACACTGTATTCGGCTCGACCACCATCCCATCTTCAACTCTAACAACTTTCATCTTGGTATGTTTTGATAGCAATTCCACCATTAAGCTTTTGTAATCTGGAGAAAGATGTTGTATGACAACAAAAGCCATACCACTATCCGGAGGAACATTACGGAAAAATTGTTCAAGGGCTTCAAGCCCGCCAGCTGATGCACCTATACCAACCACAAAATTAACGTTAGTTTTGATTTCTTCAATATCTTTTATATCTATTAATTGTTCATCCTTTGACATAACAGCATCCCATAATTTTTTATAATATATTCGAGTTTGTAATATAATTAATTTTAAAACGTGTAAAAAAGAAAATAATTATTAACAAAACTTTTACAAAGTTATGTACTTAAACTTATTTAAAAAAACTCAATTACTACCGATTGATATAGAAACCTGTTGGAAATTTTTCTCCGATCCAAAAAATTTATCTTTAATTACACCACCTGAGATGAATTTTCAGATTCTTACTGATCTTCCAGATGAAATTTATCCAGGGTTAATAATTCAATACAAAGTCTCCCCTATTTTATCTTTAAGAATGAACTGGGTTACAGAAATAACTCAAGCTCGCAAACCTTATTACTTCATAGACGAGCAAAGATTCGGTCCTTATAAGTTTTGGCACCATCAGCACCATTTTAAGGAGCATCAAGATGGTATTGAAATGACGGACATTGTTCATTATCGAATACCTTTTGGTTTTGCTGGGAAAATGTTCGGCAAGATACTAGTCGAAAGTCAATTAAATAAAATATTTGATTTTAGAGAAAAAAAACTAAAAGAATTGTTTTAAATAACACCATATTTAAAATATTGGCTCGATTTATGCTTATTTTATTTAAAATGTTTTAGCAAAAAAGCTAAAGGTTGTATAAATGGCTAATATTTTGCAAAAAAAACTAAGCAGAAATCTTATCTTATTTTTAATATTTTTTGGTTATTTTTCACCAGCAACAGCTCAATTTTCAGCAAGTCCTGCAAATTGGCGGTATCCACAAGGTAATTTAGAAGGCACACGCTATGTAGAATTTCGCTCTGGCAGACAATTTTTCGACTCGCTTAAAATTAAATGGTCAACCCCACTAATTGCAGGGAATGTCCAACCTTTGATTGGTAACATTGTTTCTAACGACAAAATTTTCGGTTATATGCCGTATGCACCAAATGAAATGGCTGCAATTGTTGGAGATCGAATTGTTGTGATTGATGGGAGCGGAAAAACTTTAATAAACGAACAACTTCCTGAACAGCTCTATGGAGTGATTAATATCTCTGCATTACTGGACACAACATACACTGGCGGAGATTTCCCTTTTGCCTCTCCTACAGTTGTTTTAGGTCTCGAAACAATTGAAGCACAAAGAACAGACAGTTTAGCTGTTGCTTTTATTGTCGGTTACGACCACCAAACGCAAAAAATAAAGATTATACGCCGCTTTTCAATAAATCTGAAAAATAGCAGTAATTATCCTAATGTTTCAGCTTCACTTAAACCTGTTTTTTCTAAAAAAAGTGGTGATGATTTCATACTTTACGGTACTTTCAATATGGCTTCGCCAAAAATAGGTAATCCTTTTTTCTTCGAACCGCCATACCTACGTGGTTTCACTCAATTTACTACATCCAACATCATTTCCAATTTTCCTATGCCTGACATTGGTGATGATTTAAACAACAGAGTAACAGTAGGTCCAGAAGTTTCATTTACACAGCCATCAATTACAAGCCGTATTTTAGGGAAAACTTTGCTTGCTTTGCCAAATTATCCAACACCCAACTTAACAGATAGACCTATCCCAAATAACAGCATTTTAACAGGAACAACTAACGCAAATAAACCTTATTTGATAAGTTTGGATCTATCTGGTTCTTTTTTAGTTGAAAATTTTCCTACTGTTGATTTGAGTGATATAGTTAAAGGAACACGTCCACGAATTAGACCAATTTTCGTCAATACCATTGATAATGCTATGTATTCTGACAGTATGTTTATCTTAGTATTAGAGGAATATAATGGAGTGAACGGTTCAAATGGGACAGCAAGAATTCACTTGTTCGATGTAAATGGCAATCCATTGACTTCACCTAACAAAATAACTGAACCACCATATCTACCACCAAGTTTTGTTGGTGGTAGAAATCATTACTGGTCTGTTGCTATTGGAAATGTTGATGGAAATACTTTTAACGAATGGTTGCCATATTTCCCAAACAATCGTGGTAAAGAAATCATTGTAACACAATCATCTAAAGAATTTGCTTACGCTGGAAGCAAGTTATCAGTTTTACGTTACAATAGTGGTCCTGAAATTGACAAACCTTCGCCACCGGGAGAATACCTTTTCCCATTCGATACTATTGCAAGCCAAAGAATTAATGGCTGGGTTGCCGCTGTAAATGATTTCGATGGAAACATCAACGATGGAAAAGATGAAATTTTTCTTGTGAATGGTTCTGAAGTATTAGTTCTTCGGATGAAGAATTATAATTCAGATGATTTCAGATTAGGAATTCCTTTTGATACAGTCTATACAATAAACTTTCCAAATCAAACTATATCAAATTTAGCTATCGCAGATATTGATGGCGATGGACTTAATGATATGATAGTTACAACTTTTGATAGCACTTATGTGATTGGTTCGCCTCTTCCCAAAACAATTTCAGTGGCTGAACCTCGCTTTTACAATGCTCCCCAAAAATCATATTGTCCTCAAGACACAGTCAATTTAAAATGGAACAATTTTTCAAGTACAGCGCAAGCAATGCTTCTTTTCGCAGAAGTTATCAATAATCAAGTTGTAAAAATCGATACATTGGTCTCAAATATTGCAAACAATCAACCTGAAATCGATTATAATTTTGTCGTAAATGAGAAGGTTATTGGGAAAGTAGGCTTTTTCCTTATAGCTGCCGCCTCGAATCCAACAGTGAATTTCGATACAACAACAGTACTTTCGTTTACTAAGCCTTTTGCAACTATCACAGACGTTGAAAAGTTAGTTCTAATAAGTGGTTCCAAAACTAAAATCAAAGGCAATTCATTCTGTGCTGATACTATAAACTTTAAAATTTCTCTGGATGGGAATGAATGGCAAAATATTGGTAAATTCTATGTTCAAGAAAATATTTTTTCTGGAGAATTAGATGTACCGTGCCTTCCAATATTTAATTGTAGCAGAAATTTATCAAATAATCAGCTTTTGCTCAAACTCGAGTTGCAAAAAGGTAACTACATTGATAGCTCTACCATTTTGCCATTACCAGTCATACCCGCTCGATTCCCTATTTCTTGGGATACA
>DAIPLL010000073.1:0-6461 GCA_036769265.1 Kapaibacterium sp. (SeqCode) | reverse complement strand
TTTTTTTCTCTGAGTGTATTAATTAGATTTCTGATAGCATTAGCTCTATGACTGATTTGATTTTTTTCGAAGTCGTCCATTTCTGCAAAAGTTTTTTTATAACCATCAGGTATAAACATCGGATCATATCCGAAACCATTATTTCCAAGTTCAGTATTGATAATCTTTCCTTCAACTATTCCTTCGACGAAAAACTTTTCTTCATCATCAATGTAGCAAATTACACAACGAAATCGAGCTTTTGCCTCTGATATATTGGCTTCTTTCATAATTGAGAGCAATTTTTGACGATTTTTCTTATGATTTCCCTCTTCTCCACCAAATGAAGACGAACTAATTCCGGGCAAACCATTTAAAAAATCAATCTCAAGCCCAGAATCATCGGCAATTGTTGGCAAAGCAAATTCTTTGAAAAAAGCATTGGCTTTTATTTCTGCATTTTCATGGTATGAAAAGCCTATTTCATCAGGGCGGATTGACTTTGAAAAGTCCTCAGCACAAAGCAATTCAATATTGTTGCAATTAAGATGTAATAAAATTTCCCCTATTTCCGATAATTTATGCCGATTATTTGTTGCTACAATTAATTTCATTTTATTTAAAAAATAAATCTAACAAATAACGTACAGCACTAGTTGGTGTTAGATTCCCTTCTAAAACGTCTTTCTCCACTTTTGCTAAAGATTTTGCGATATCAGGATGTTCGAAAAATCTTTTTCTTAATTCCTCTTCAATAATTGAATAAATCCATTCAAGAGTTTGCGATTTACGACGCTTATCGAAAACGCCAAGACGTTTAGTAACATCAACAAATCGATTAATTTCCGTCCATATTTCAGGGATGCCTTTCCCAGTGAGAGCCGATGCTGTCAATGCAGTTGTTTTCCAACCTTCTGTGGCAGGTTGCAGCATATTCAAAGCCATTGAATATTGATGACGTGTTACATTTGCTCGTTCTATATAATTTCCATCTGCTTTGTTAATTACTAACAAATCAGCGAGCTCGACAACTCCTTTTTTAATCCCTTGAAGTTCATCACCCGAGCCTGGAATAAGCAAAAGCATAAAGAAATCTACCATCGAGCGAACTGTTACTTCGCTTTGCCCAACACCAACTGTTTCGATAAGTATTACATGATAACCGGCGGCTTCGCAGACCAGTATGGTTTCACGAGTCTTGCGTGTAACACCACCTAAGGCTCCACCAGAGGGCGATGGACGTATAAACGCATTCGGCTCACGGGAAAGTTTTTCCATACGTGTTTTATCACCAAGTATTGAGCCTTTGGTTATTATGCTGCTTGGATCAATCGCAAGAACAGCAACTTTCAGTCCCTGCTTACATAAGTATGTCCCAAATGACTCAATAAATGTACTTTTCCCAGCACCTGGTGATCCCGTGATACCTATACGTATTGATTTACCGGTATGCGGAAGCAGTCTTTTTAAAACTTCTTGTGCTTTTTTTATATGCTCATCGGAATTACTTTCAATTAATGTAATGGTTTTGGATAGTATAGTTAAATTTTGACTCAGTACACCGTTAATATAATCATCAACTTCTAATTTTATTTTTTTTGGTTTCACAATTTTCTTTTCTTCTTGGTTGATTTCAACACCAGGCATAACATATGACGCAAATTCTTTGCCTGCGTTTTCTGGTTGCCATTCCGGTTTTATAGTTTTATTCATAACAAAAGCCTTAATTATAGATCGTCTTCAACATTTTCGTCAAATTCGTCAATAGGATGAGAGCGTCCCTTTAACCAATTTGCAAAGTGTCTAATACTGCTTGCAAAAACATAAAAAATCATAAAAGGAAATAATAATTTCCCTTTTGATAAAATAACTGAAATTAACGCGATCACAAAAATTACAAAAACAAATGGTCTTTCTTGAAATGAACGCTTTGTTGGTCTTGGTAAATTATCAAATTTTATGTTTGATACCATTAAAAGAGGTATTCCTATTGTCAAAAAAAATGGGGTGAAATATCTAAATGTTTCACTTAGTGACTGATCATAATGGAAAAAAATTACATAAGAGATAATAGTAATTGCTGCTGATGGAATTGGCATACCTCTATAATATAGTTTATCCTCGAATGTGGAAAGTAATATATTAAACCTTGCGAGCCGCAGTACTCCACCAAGCGCCGGGAACGAAGCTAAAAGAATTCCCATTTCTCCAAACTGAAAAAAAAATGTTTTATATAACATAAATGCTGGTGCAACACCAAAAGAAACCGCATCGCATAGAGAATCCAGCTCAGCCCCAAGTTCGCTTGCTGCGTTGATAAGTCGAGCTGTTACACCATCGAGCATATCAAAAATTCCAGCAAGCAAAATGAATACAGCTGCTGCTTTTATATTATTGTTTGAAATATATATGATCGCAGTAAAACCTGAAAAAATATTCCCAAGTGTAAGCAAATTAGGCACAACCGAGCGTGTTATTCTAATTTTCATTTTGCTTTTTCAATTTCCCCAAAATTGTTTCACCACCAACAACTCTATCACCAATTTTTACGTATATTTCAGCATCCAATGGTAGCATTACATCCATCCGTGAACCAAATTTCATCATACCAAACTTTTGCCCTGCTTCTACTTTCTCGCCAACTTTAAGATCGCAAACCAATCGACGTGCAACAATCCCAACAATTTGCTTGAAAAAAATTTTCCCGTATTCCGTTCTAACGCCAATTCTTGATTGCTCATTTTTTTCGGATGATTTAGGATGATAGGCAACAAAATATTTGCCGGGGAAATAATCATAAAATTCAACCCTTCCGCTTGCAGGCACTCTATTTACATGGACATCCAATGGTGAGAGAAATATGCTTATTCTTTTTACCTCCGATTTCATATAATGATTTTCATCCTCTACTACAATTTCGACAACTTTTCCATCTGCTGGCGATAAAATTATTGAGCTATCTTCTTTTGCTTTTTCAGGGATTTTTCTCTCAGGATCACGGAAAAACCAAAATGTAAATAAAATTAGAAGCAAGCCTAAAATGAACAAAACAAATGATATATATTTATTGTCAATTATTATTGGTGAAAAAATTAAAATCCCACCAATAATTAACATTACAATAATGTTATCTGTTCCGTATCGAGTGAGCATAAAATCAATATTTTGATTTAATTTTTATAATATGCTAAAGTAATATTTTTTATAAGAACATCAAAATAATGATTAATCGATAAATTAAAGATTAAATATTGTTTAAAAAGTAAATTCTAATTAAATTAAATTTACTTGCAGTAACTAATAATTTAAATAAACAAGCAAAATTTAGCTGCACCTAAATCTTTGTTATTCTTAAATTTAATTAATTTTAAATAAAAAAATCTCTAATTATTTAAAACTTGTTTATTATTTTGCAATTCGAGATTAATTGAAAAAAAATAAAACTTTTTGAATATCAAATAAAGGGGTCAATTAATGCAAGAAAAAGTTTTTGCTACAATTGATGGCAACGAAGCCGCGGCTTATGTTGCTTATAGAGTAAACGAAGTTTGTGCGATCTATCCAATCACTCCATCATCAAATATGGGCGAATGGGCTGATGAATGGGCAGCCAAAGGTATAAAAAATATTTGGGGCATTGTTCCAACTGTTTGCGAAATGCAGAGTGAAGGTGGTGCTGCTGGTGCTGTACACGGATCACTTCAAGCTGGTGCATTGACAACGACTTTTACTGCATCTCAAGGTTTGTTACTTAAAATTCCAAATATGTTTAAAATTGCTGGTGAGCTTACTCCAACAGTTTTCAATATTACTGCACGTTCTCTTGCTACTCATGCTCTATCAATTTTTGGCGACCATAGCGATGTAATGAGTGCTCGCTCCACAGGCTTTGCATTCTTGGCATCAGCCTCAGTCCAAGAAGTTATGGACTTTGTGCTAATTGCACAAGCATCATCTTTACACTCTCGTATTCCATTCCTTCACTTTTTCGATGGTTTCCGTACTTCTCACGAAGTATCTAAAATCGAACTCATAAGTGAAGATGTAATGCATAAAATGATACCAGACGAGCTTGTACGTGCCCATCGCTTACGTTCACTTTCGCCCGATAGACCAGTAATTCGTGGCACTGCTCAAAATCCTGATGTTTTCTTCCAAAATCGTGAAACTAACAATAAGTTTTATAAAGCTTGCCCTGATATAGTCCAACAGCAAATGGATAAATTTGCTGAATTAACAGGACGCCAATATAAAATATTTCAATACGAAGGCGATGAAAATGCCGAACATATCATCGTCATAATGGCTTCTGCATCTGAGACTGTTCAGGAAACTTGCAAATATTTGAATAATAAAGAAGGTCAAAAAACAGGTGTTATAAAAGTGCGCCTTTATAGACCTTTCGATATTAAACGATTTATGGAAGCTATTCCTGCTACTTGCAAAACTATTACAGTTATGGATAGAACAAAAGAACCCGGTGCAATTGGCGATCCACTATATCTTGATGTTATTACTGCCTTACACGAAGGTCTTGCTCAAGGACTTGGTTCAATTAAATCTATGCCTAAGGTTTTAGCAGGTCGTTACGGCTTAAGCTCCAAAGAATTCACTCCTGCTATGGTTAAAGCAATTTTCGAAAATGCCAAGAGTGAAAATCCAAAAAATCACTTCACTATTGGAATCAAAGATGACGTTACATTTACAAGCTTAGAATACGATGAGCGTTTTAATATAGAACCAGATAATGTATTTCGTGGCTTGTTTTATGGACTTGGCTCCGATGGAACAGTTGGTGCAAATAAAAATTCAATCAAAATTATTGGAGACGAAACTGATTACTATGCTCAAGGTTATTTCGTTTATGACTCGAAAAAAGCTGGCACAATGACTGTTTCGCATTTACGTTTCGGACCTGAGCCAATTCGCGCTCCTTATCTTATAACTCATGCTAATTTCGTTGCTTGCCATCAAACAGTTTTCTTAGAAAAAACTGATTTCATTTCTAAGCTTGTTCCTGGCGGTGTTTTCCTAATTAATACTCCTTTCCCACCTGAGGAAGTCTGGAATACAATTCCACATTCTCAGCAAAAAATGATTATCGAAAAAAATATAAAAGTTTATGCTATAGACGCTCAAAAAGTTGCCGAAGCAAGCGGTATGGGACGACGTATTAACACTGTTATGCAAGTTTGCTTCTTTGCAATTTCTGGAGTTCTTCCGAAAGAGCAGGCTATTGAAGCAATCAAAAACTCTATTATAAAAACTTATGGCAAAAAAGGCGACGAAGTTGTTGCTATGAACCTTCGTGCTGTGGATAATACCTTAGATAACTTATTTGAAGTTCCTATACCTAACGAAGTTACTGCAGATTGGGATATCCCTGCTCCAGTGCCAGAAACTGCACCTAAATTTGTCAAAGAAGTTTTAGGTGAAATCATTGCTGGTCGCGGGGACAGCCTTCCTGTAAGTGTGTTCCCCGTTGATGGAACTTATCCCACAGGTACAACACAATACGAAAAAAGAAACATTGCTCTACAAATTCCAGTTTGGGACGAAAAAACCTGTATCCAATGTGGCAAGTGTGCTTTGGTATGTCCTCACGCAACTATTCGTATCAAAGTTTATGATCCTTGTTATCTCGAAAAAGCTCCTGATACATTTAAATACACTGATGCGAAAGATAAAGAATTTGAAGGAATGAAATATACAATTCAAGTTGCACCAGAAGATTGTACTGGATGCGGCGTTTGTGTCGAAGCATGTCCAGCTAAAAATAAATCAAATACAAGTTTAAAAGCTCTAAATATGGCACCACAATTACCATTGCGTAAACAAGAAGCTATTAACTGGGATTTCTTCTTGTCAATTCCTGATATTGATCGTTCGAAAATTAAAGTTGCTCAAGTCCGTCAACAACAACTTATGCGTCCGCTGTTTGAATTCTCTGGTGCTTGTGCAGGTTGTGGTGAAACTCCTTACGTAAAGCTTATGTCTCAGCTTTTCGGCGACCGTGCAATTATTGCTAATGCAACTGGTTGCTCTTCGATTTATTGTGGTAATTTACCAACAACACCTTGGACATATGATCACAACGGACGTGGTCCTGCTTGGTCAAATTCTCTTTTCGAAGATAATGCTGAGTTCGGTCTCGGATTTAGACTTGCAATTGAAAAACAAAATGATTTTGCTTAATTACTTTTGAAAAAACTTGCAACACAAATTGGAGAAAACTTAGTTGATGATCTATTAAATGCGGATCAATCAACCGAAGATGGGATTAATAAGCAACGCGCAAGAGTTCAATCTCTCAAAGAAAAACTTGCTATATTACCAAAAAATGAAGATGTAGATAATTTATTAGCAGTTGCTGATTATTTGGTTAAAAAATCCGTTTGGATTATTGGTGGCGACGGATGGGCTTATGATATTGGTTATGGTGGACTCGATCACGTGATTGCATCTGGAAAAGATGTCAATAT
>DAIPLL010000013.1:0-20307 GCA_036769265.1 Kapaibacterium sp. (SeqCode) | reverse complement strand
TTAGTCAAAATGCGTTTCGAAAATAATGAAGTTTATCTATTTGCAGTGGAAGATTCCTCAGGTAATTTTGCAGAAGAAAAAATCCCTTGTGAATACACAGGCGAAAAGATAGAAGTTGGTTTTAACTGGAAAAATTTAGAAGAAATTGTTGCCAATATTGATTCAAACGAAACTGATAATAATTTAATCGAACTTCAATTTGTTGAACCTATTAAACCAGTATTAGTTATGCCAAAACGTGAAAATCCAACGTTACTTTCACTCATAATGCCGATTAGATATTAATAATTTATGGTAATTCAAAATATCGAAATAAACAATTTGCGTTGCCACCGGCAACGCTTTTTTGAATTTTCTGAAAATTTAAATATAATTTACGGAAGAAATGGCATTGGTAAGACAACTATTTTGGAAGCAATCTCTATTGCTTCAATATCCAAAAGTTTTCTTCCATCAAGCGATGCCATGCTAATTAGAAATGGCGAAAATAGCTATAGCATATCATTAAATGCACTGAATGCACTTAATTTGCAATATTTCATTAAAGTAACTTATGAGCGTGGCGGTAGAAAAGCCATCATCAACCAATTTAACGAGAAGTTATCACCGAAAGAGATAATTGGTAGAATGCCTATTGTTATTCTATCCCCAGATTTTAAAACAATAACAAGCGGAGCTCCAATTTTTAGACGTTCTTTTATCGATAGTATTCTTTGTCAAACAAGCAAACTTTATTTCGAAAACTTGTTGAACTACAAAAAGTGCCTGAAAAATAGAAATAATTTATTAATAAATTTAAAGAAAAATCAATTTTTTGATTCTGATGAATTCAATGAATGGACAAATTTATTAATAAATTATGCCACAGAAATTATTTGGAAAAGAATGGTTTTTCTACGAGAATTTATCCAAATTTTCATTAATGAATATCGAAAAATCGCTAATGATTATGATGATGTTAATACAGAATATATCCCATTTGCATTCCAAAATATTCAATCATTAATTGACAAAAATGAAATTAGAACTATTCTCGAAAGTATTGCAAAAAAATATGCGAAGATTGAAAAAGTCAGATATCAAACGATGTTCGGACCTCACAAAGACGATTTGCTTATAAAAATAAACGGTGGAGTTGCAAAAGAATACGCTTCGCAAGGTCAGCATAAAACATTATTAATTGCTTTAAAATTAGCAGAGTTTTTGTACATTAATGCTCACAATTCTGAACAACCAATTGTTCTTTTTGATGACATATTTTCAGAACTTGATGAAAATAGAAGTGTCAGAGTATTAGAGCTTATGGATTTTAATCGAAATCAAGTTTTTATAACACTCACAAATCCTCAGATATTGAAAATGCATAAAAAATTTAACCAAATTAATTTTATCGATATTTAATTTTGAGTTTATTTTATTAATTAAAAATTATTAGTAAATTAACAATATTAGCGTATATTTGTAAAAAATAAGTTTTAAGGAATAAATTATGCAAAAAATTGATTTACAATTGATTTTATTAGATAAAGCACCTTTTTTATTTAAAAAATTTCCATCGTTTATTTCAATTTTTGTTTTATTTTTATTTGAAAAACTCTTAAAAATTAAACTTATAAATAGCTTTATCGAAAGAAATCGTCATTTGAAAGGTATCGACTTTATAAATAGCTTATTTGATGAATTGAATTTCACTTACAATGTTTCAGACAAATCAAAAAATAGAATTCCAGCAGATGGAAAGGTTATAATTGTATCTAATCATCCTTTGGGCGGACTTGATGGACTTGCATTGCTAAAAGCAGTCTATGAAGTTCGCCAAGATGTTAAAATCGTTGCAAATGATATATTAGCAAATATTGAAAATTTAAAAGATTTGTTTTTACCTTTTGATTTATTTAATCCTATCGGTCAGAAAGTAAATATAAAAAATATAGAATTAGCTTTGACAAATGATGAAGCAGTAATATTTTTCCCTTCTGGTGAAGTTTCAAGGCTTACTTTTAAAGGAATACGAGATGGGAAGTGGAAAAAAGGTGCCCTTCATTTTGCAAAATCTACAAAAGCTCCCATTTTACCAGCTTTTATAAAAGGACGAAATAGCGTTCTTTTTTATGCCTTATCGTTTATTTGGAAACCAATTGGTATGTTCCTTTTGCCAAGAGAACTTTTTAAACAGAAAAATAAAACTATTACGATAAAATTTGGTGATTTAATTCCACCTGAAAGTTTTGAAAAAGTAGCTGACCAAAAATTACAAATAAATTTATTAAAAAAACACACTTATAGGATTGGAAAGGGGAAAAGTGGAATATATAAAACTGAGAAGACTATTATACATCCAGTTTCGGCAAAGCTTTTAAAAAGTGATTTATTGAAGTCGGATTTACTTGGACAAACCTATGATGGGAAAAAAATTTACGTTTGCAAAAAAGATACAGCTCCTAATATAATGCGTGAAATTTCTCGGTTGCGTGAGATAACTTTTAGAAAAGTAGGCGAAGGAACAGGTAAATCTGCGGACACTGATATTTATGATAATTATTACCATCATATTGTACTTTGGGACGAAGACGCCCTTGAAATAATTGGTTCTTATAGACTGGGTGTTACAAAAGAAATAATTGCTCAATATGGAGTGGAAGGTCTATATAATTCTTCGCAATTTTTTATCCATCCTGAATTTAATGAAGTACTAACACAATCTATTGAACTTGGACGTAGCTTTATTCAGCAAAGATACTGGCGCAGTAATGCTCTCGATTATATTTGGCAAGGGATTGGTGCATTTATTAAAAAAAATCCAGATATTAGATATCTTTGGGGAGCTGTTAGTATAAGCAATTCTTACAGTGAATTTGCAAAAGTATTAATTGTCTATTATTACAAAAAGTGGTATCAAGGAAATGAAAAATATGCTACTCCTATGACACCATTTGTAATATCAAAACTTCAAGAAGAAGAAGCAAGTGCAATACTTAATGGCTCCTCTTACGAAGAAGATTTTAGAATTCTTAAAAATACATTAAAAACAATGGGATATTCTGTTCCAATCTTATACAAACGATACACTGAATTGTGTAATTATGGTGGTGCTAAATTTATATCTTTTAGTGTTGATGAAAGTTTTATGAATGCAATTGATGGTTTAATATTAGTTGATTTGTATGATTTGAAAGATGAATATAAAGAAAGATATTATCAAATGAAAAGTTTTGTAAATGCCTAATTCTTTTTTAAAAAAAGAGACGTTTTAGCAATTTGCATAAATCTTTAACGTCTCTTTTTTATTTGTTTTATATTTTAATTCAATTTTATGATAAATGATGAAGCTATAACACTTGCAGCAGAAACAATTAAAAATTCCCTGAAAAATGTTATAATAACACATATTAATCCAGATGGTGATGCAATTGGCTCATCGCTTGCATTGTATTTTGCTATAAAATTGCTGAATCACGAAGCAATCATTATTATTGATTCAGATGTGCCACATTTCCTTAAATTTTTGCCAGGTTCTGAACAAATTGAACTTTATAATCCAACACGGCACGATAGAATTTTCAGAGAATGCGACACTGTTTATTGCCTGGATTTTAACTCAATCAAAAGGATGCGTTCAATATATAATATTTTCAACGCAATAAGTGCAAATAAAGTGCTAATTGATCATCATATTGAGCCTCAAGATTTTTGTAACGTTTGTATTTTGGATTTTGATGCATCATCAACTGGTGAAATTATTTGGCGTATATTAAAAAAATTAGATATAAAGATAGATTCAAACATAGCATCTGCTCTATACACTGCCATTATGACTGATACAGGTAGCTTTCGCTTTGAAAGGACTAACAGCGAAATACACCGTATTGTAGCTGAATTAATCGATTGCGGAGCAAATCCAACGGAAATTTATGAAAAAGTATATAATCAGAACTCTTTAAATATTGTTAAATTGCTCGGTTTGGCTTTAGCCTCTCTGGAGCTTTTTTACGATGGAAAATTATCTGTTATGACGATTACTGATGAAATGTTCAGGAACACTCAAACAAATGATGATGATATTGAGGGGTTCGTCGAAAAAACATTAATGATAAAAGGAGTTTTGGCAGGAATATTAATCACGGAGGTTGCTCGAAAAAAAGAAATACGTATTTCTATTCGTTCAAAAGGCGATATTAATGTTCGTGAGTTAGCTTATAGGTTTGGCGGAGGTGGTCATTTGAATGCATCAGGTGTTCGAATTTATGGAAGTGATTTTCAAACAACAAGGAAAATGATTATAAATGAAGCCCAAAACTTGTTCAAATAAACAACTTTTCTTTTATTTTGAAATAATCACCAAAATAGTTAATTTTGTAAATCAAGCTCGGCGTGTAGCGCAGCCCGGTTTAGCGCACTACTTTGGGGTAGTAGGGGTCGCTGGTTCAAATCCAGTCACGCCGACAATAAGTCTGTGAGCTTATGCCACAGATTTTTTATTATTAAAATTAATTTATTATGAGAATTTTTTTCGTAAAAGTTTATCTTTTTAGTTTAATTTTTATCTCACTAACAAGTTATACTTTTGCCAGAGAAGCTGATACTTTAGATACCAATAAAAGTTCTAAAATAGAAACTACTCAAATAAAATATGAAACAAAATCACCTTCCGGTGCTATTATTCGTTCGTTAATTATTCCAGGGTGGGGGCAATATTTTGTCGGTTCTTATTGGAAAGCTCCAATTTTCTTTGCTGGTGCTACCACTTTGACATATTTTATTATCAAAAACAATAATGATTTTAATAAGTTTAACGATATGTATCGAAGTTTGGCTGATAAAAACACTAATGAAGCTCTTTTGCTGAAAAATAAAAAAGAATATTTTCGTGATAATAGAGATTTAGCTGCATTTTATTTGCTTGGGGTTTATGTTCTATCTGCAGTTGATGCATACGTTGGAGCACATCTGTATGATTTTACAGTTGATGACAACCTATCAATGAATTTTCGATACAATAATAACAATTTTTATGTTGGTTTAAAATATCATATAAAATAATTACGTTAATACAATTTTAGAAAACATTATAAGGTGTATAAATGAATGTAAAAACATACGAAGAAGCTGAAAGACTACAACAAATTAGAAACAAGAAAATTTATAAGAAACTGCTCGATCAAGATACTTCTTTAATAATAGATGATCCACTCGAAAACACAATAGTTTTAAATATGGGACCTCAGCATCCTGCAACACACGGTGTTTTAAGAGTTCTTTTACGATTAGATGGCGAAACTGTTGTAAACTGTGTGCCTGAGCTTGGTTATTTGCATCGTGGTTACGAAAAACTTGCTGAAAATGTAACATATCATGAGTTCATACCTCACACAGATAGGCTGGATTATTTATCGCCAATGTCCAACAATGTTGCTGTTGCTCTGGCAATTGAAAATGCGTTGGGTATTGAAGCACCACCTCGTGCTCAATGGATAAGAACGCTTGTTGCTGAAATGGCACGTATTTCATCTCATCTTATGGCAATGGGCTCTACTTGTATGGATGCCGGTGCTATGACTATACTTCTCTGGACATTTACTGAAAGAGAAAAGCTTTATGATATATTTGAGCTGATATGTGGTGCTCGCTTTACAACAAGTTACACACGTATAGGTGGTGTTGCAAACGATATTCCTGAAGAAGCTTTAGTAAAACTTAAAACTTGGCTTGATGCTTTCCCATCAGAGCTTGAATACGCAGAAAAATTAGTCAATCGCAATAGAATATTTTTAGATAGAGTTTCTGGTATTTGCTATATTTCACCAGAAAAAGCTATTGAACTTGGTCTTACAGGACCAACTCTACGTGGCTCAGGAATAGCACGCGATTTAAGACTGGACGAGCCTTATCTTGTATATAACGAATTAGATTTCAATGTTATAACATTTAGTCAAGGCGATGTTTGGGCACGATATATGGTACGTGTTCAAGAAATGAAAGAAAGTGCTAAGATTCTGCGACAAATTTTAGAGAAAATGCCGCAAGGTGAAGTTATAGCAAATAAACCGAAAGCTGTCCTTCCGAAGAAAGCATCAGTTTATACTAAAATGGAAGAGCTAATAAACGATTTTATGCTGATAAATTTTGGTGCAGCTCCGCCAGTTGGAGAGACATATACTGCAATAGAAGCACCAAAAGGTGAACTCGGCTTCTTTATTGTATCCGATGGAACTGGTCATCCTTGGAAAATGAAGATACGATCACCATCGGCTGCTAATTTGCAATCCTTACCCGATATGGTAATAGACTCGATGGTTGCGGATGTTATCCTTGCAATAGGATCAATTGATCCTGTAATGGGCGAAGCTGACAAATAGCAACAATTCTTTACTGTTCAGTTGGGATGTATGCTTTGACTAAATTACGTGCAATGATTGGAACCGCATCGTAAACTTTATCCTCTTTTTTAAATATATCACGCACTTGATATTCGGGCTTAGGTAATTTTGTTGCAACATCGTATATATAAGCATTAATCAAGAATCTCTTAGCTTGTATTTTGAAATTACCAGTTATAACATCCCGAACATTCAACTTTTGAATTGCCGCCCATAAATCAGATTCATATTGTGGATTATTAGGATCTATATTAATTTCAGCTAAAACTAATTCAACTGAATCAATTGGAATAATGTGAAAATATTTACTGTTTGGATCTAAACTTAATAGCTCTTTAACCAACGAGTCTTGTAAATTATAACACCATTCATTGTATTGAACGTTACCATCCATATTATTAAAAGGAATAACTGCAATTCTTACTTGTGAAAAAATGTTAGTTGTTAGAACTGTAAAAGCAACAACCGTAAGAAAGAAAATCTTTTTCATATTGCAGATTCCTTAATGTTAATTTAAAGCTAAATTAACATAATTTTCATAAATAAAAAAATATTAATAATGAAATTACAACCTTTTTATGATATAATTTTTATTTTTCAAAATCTCTATAATACCATCTTTTCCTAAAAAATGAGCAGTTCCTGCTATAACGAAATGGATTTTACCAGATTTATGGAAATTATCGATTTTATCAGCCATTTTTAGGTTTCGATTAGTTAAGAGTCGTTCCTTGAATAATTCGCTGATTTCGCTTGTATCATTTTCCAATTCTATCATAAATTTACTAATCTTTTTCTCATCACCGTTAATGTACGCATCAATTAATTCATTTATTTTAGAGCTGCCATTTGGTGAACCAGTTAGGATATATTCAACTACTAAATTATTCAAACTATCCGGCAAACTATCGAAAATATTAATTTGTTCTGCTGTACTTTCAAGTTCATCAACAGGAATATTATTTTCATTTGCTTTTTTCAAAAAATATGTATCTATTCCATATTCTGACGATAATCCTTCTTCTGTGTACTCTGAAATACTTGCAACCATAGCAGCAAACCAAGGTTTGAATTTATTGTATATTTCTTTTGTAAATCCACTACTTTCCAAAATTATTCTTAAATTATTAAAAGTTTCTTGTGAAAGAGTTCCTTCCAGAGTTCTACCATCGAAATACATTGCCTTTTGAGCAATTGCGAAAGGATCAATATTATTTAAATTTATTTCAAGTACTAAAATTTCGGATTTATCGAAAGCACCTAATATTTTTTGTGGTAATGGAAATAATTTTTCATTTCCCAGATGTATTGAACCAAGCAAATATGTTGTATTTTTATATTCTGGGTCTTTCATTTCCCAAATAAAAAAATTATATTTTTCAGCAGAAATTAATTTAATAGAGTAAAATAAAATTAATAAGCCATAGATTAAATATTTTTTCATATTATTTTACTCCTTAGAACATTTTCAATTGTTTGAGCAATCATTTCACGAACACCTGAATAAATTGGATCATCGTGACCGGAATATACAGTTTTAATTTTAAGTCGTTCCAGTCGCAATAAAATATCTAAATATTCTTTTGTATATGATCCGCCAGGTGTTTTAATATGTAGTTGAGTATCGCCAGAAAAAAGCACACCTTCTTCGGGAACATAAATACAAATGGAGTCGTGCGAATGACCGGGAGTATGTAATATTTGTGCATCTCTATCACCGATGCGGATCCATTTACCATCGCGTGCTTTTTCTGTAACTCCATCAATCATAGAAAAAGCGATTACTTTTGGGTTGTATTCTGCTATAACCTTTTTTAATCCACCAGAATGATCAAAATGCTCATGTGTCAAGATAACTTGTTCAACACGTTTTTTCCCAACACCTGTGGACATATTTTCGATTTGTTGTATTATAAAGCCATCAGTACCAACGTCAATCAGAGTATTAACATCATCAATTGCATTCCAATCGCCTTGGACGAAATAAACATTGCAAGAATATACATTAGGATTTTTATCAAGCAAAGTAACTTTCATAGTTAAATCTTCCTAAAAATATTTGCATCAGTACAAACTTTCTCGAATAAATGGGCACATTCATCAGGCATATTCTGTGTTTGCTCTGTTGTTAAAAAGCCACCTGGTAGCAAAACAGAATGGAACATTTTAATAACATCTACTCTTTCGTTCGGCTGAAAATGCAGTAAAACATTTTTGCAAATTATTGCATTAAAGCCACTCTCAATAGGTTGAAGCGATAGCAAATTATGTTGCTCAAACCTTAAACTATTTCTGATAATGTCATTAATTCTATAATTATTACTATCATCAAATTTATGGAAATATTTCTCCAAAATGTTTGGTGGCATTCGTGATAAATCGGAGTAAGGATAGACACCATTTGTTATTATTTCTTTGAAATTGCTTGATTCATCAATATCTGTCGCTAAAATATTAACTTTTTTATATTTCTCAGGACCAATTGCTTCGCATAGTATTATTCCAAAAGTATATGGTTCAGGACCCATAGCGCAACCAGCATCCCATACTTTTATTTTTGAATAGCTGTCTATTTGTGGTAACAAAAAATTTGTTAGTTGTTCTAATGTGTGACGATCTCGAAAAAAGAAGGTAAAAGCCATAAAACTCCAAATATAAGTTAAAGTTTAGATAATTCAATTATACGAATATATTCAATTTCTGAGATTGGCATTACAGACAGTCGTTGCTGCTTAACAAGGGCTATGTTTTTCAAAACAATATCATTTTTTACGGTTTCTAAACTCACAGGTTTTTGCAACATTTCTTTGAATGCAAGTTCAACAGCAAGCCAACGTTTATCATCTGATGTAGGATCAGGAAAAGCTTTTTTTGTAACCTCTGCTATCCCGACAATTGCTTTATTGATATTGCTATGATAAATAAGCACAATATCGCCCAATTCCATTTTTGCAAGATTGTTTCTTGCTTGATAGTTTCGCACTCCATCCCAAACTGTCTTTCCATCTCGTTTTAAGTCTTCAATGGAGTATGTTTCTGGGTCAGATTTAGCAATCCAGTATGCCATTATTTTTTTAATCCTTCGTATAATAATTCTTCTAATTTTAATGGATAAGTTTTTCCATAATAAATATTATAATCTAAAGTGTCTGCTATCGAATATACAATTTTTGATTGTTTAATGATGTAAAATGAAGGCAATGTTGAAAGCACAATCACACTGTCGTAAGGATGTCGTGAACGCAACGAACTAAGTGAATAAAACTCAACATTACTATTGCTAATTCCTGCTTGTTGTAATATTTTATATAACTGCGGGAAACGTGTATATTTTAGTCCAGGACAAGCACACGAAGGCATACTATAAATTATAATTTTATGAATAGCTGGATTATAAACTTGCACTATTTGTTTTAAAAGATTTGTATCTACTTGATATTTATCATATTCCTCGTAGAACCAACCATATCCAGGCAACTTGTTTAGGTCCTGAATTTTATAGGGAATTGCATTTAAAATTGTGTCATCATTAGAGCAACCATATAAAAATGTAATTACTAAAATTAAATAAAAAATTTTAAAGTTTTTCATTGCAGACCTTTACTGACAATTCTCAAAATTCGATTGATATGTTTTATATAACGATTTAATATCGATAAAATTAATGTCTGATTCTATATATTGTTTAGCAATATTTTTTGCCGAAGAAACCAATTCCTGAGATCTAATTCCATTATTTATTGAATGCCAAGCTTCTAAATAAGCTGCAAGATGGTCAGCCCAACGGACTATTTTCCCATCAAGTGGGGAATACCAATCACTGTTATATTTTTCGGTTATTTCTTTATTTGTTAAGTCTGTTTTAATTTCGCCGTTAATGATAACTTTATTCTCAAATTCATTTTGTGTGAAGTATTTTATTTCATCGATCCATGCTGGTTCAATATGCGGGAAAATTTCTTTTTCAGCTAAAGTTTTTTCCAAATCAGAAATGTGTTTATCAAACTCTGGTGATGATCTTTTAACAGGCGAAATTATGTCTCGTGTTACTGCCTCAGGTAAATCGTGCAAAAGTCCACAGAAAAAGTTATTATACATTCTACGATTGCAAAAATTTAAGTTTTTTGTGAAAAAATAAACGAGTGTTGCTACAAGCATTGTATGCCCAAGCACAGAAGTTTTAGGCACTCTTGGAGTTTGAGCCCAGCGAAACTGAAAACGTAACTGTCCACATAAATCAATAAAATTATTAATGGAACTATTTGAAATAAGTTTATTTATTCCGATAAGCTCGCAAGGTGGTTCTGTATATTTTTTAATCTCTTGAAGGAGTTCGCTTTCTATGCTTAAATTTTGAAAATTATTTGGATTGCTTGTGCGAACAATTTGGAATTCCCAAAAACTTGAGTATATATGTGCAGCATTTAGTATTCTTGTTGTGATATTTTCTTCTTCGTTACCAAATAGGTATTGATGAAGTTCTTCACAAGTTTGTTCGTCGTTAATTTTAGGTTTCAATTGTTGGTAAATGTATTCATTAAGTTTTTTGAAAACGGTTTTATTCTTCTTAATTTCTCTATAAATTGGAGATTTTATGTCGGATATAACTATTCGTCTTAGATATTCAAAAACACTATTTCTTACAAGCAATTCCCAATCAACATTTTTGCCAGACATTTCTTCATATTTCCCTAATACGTAAGCAATTATCATCTTGTGGGAGTGCTTGTCAATTTCGATAAAATCCATTGGTCGAACTCTATCGTTCCACCTTTGAATATGAAATCCACGAAAAATTTCATTTATTAACTCATAGTTCGCTATCATAATTATCTGAACATTCTTTCAAGTTGCCAATTATAAGTCGTTATTGATTTTTGTCTATAAGGTGTTTCGTCGTATTCAAATTCGTATTCTGTTTCGCAATTCAAAATTGCCTCCTTAATTACACCACGTGGCAAAACAACAAGCTTCATTTTCCCAGTACCTTTTAGATTCCTAATATCTACAAGCTCATTTATTCCAAAAATATTATTTTTTAGGCTTTTACCAGTTAATTTTTTAAAAGTTCCTTCAATTGTATATTCTTTTGGCGAAAATTCAGTAAGTTTTACTTCGGCTGTGTCGCTGTAATAAGCACCATTAACCCATATTTCAAAAAATCTTTTCCAAATTTCATCTTTTGTAACTGCATATTCTGGCAATAAATTTTTCGGAATGTCTGGTATAAATTTCATAAAACTTGGCAATAAAGATCTTTCCCATACAAACTTGGCATCAGGATCTTTAATCCCATCTTCAGGATGATTGATCTTGTAATTTAAAGTGTCGAGCATTTCACCTGTAATTTTAACAACCTCATTATACGGAGAATATGTCATATAAAATTCACGCCCAAGTAATGTTGAATAAGTCAAAAACTCGTGTGTTTCATAAGGGAAATCTGTATCGTCATCTTGAGAATTGTATTTGTATTGTTTACCATCGCTTGTGGTTAGCTCATAGCGAAGCGAGTCGAAGGATACCCTAACGTCATTAAAACCTTTTTCTGGAAAAGAATTTTGAACCATCGTTATGAAAAATTGTACTTTGCGAGTATAGTTAAGTTCTTTTTTAGTTTTTAAGTCTGTTCGTGTGATTTTTGATTCCTCTGTAAAGACAAAATTGTGAAAAATATTAATACCAAATTTAAATGCTAACCTAAATTTTTCACTTGAAACTGCATCGCCCTGTGGCAAACCTTTTTGTGTTTGTGCAAAAATAGCAAATTGGGAAAATACTAATACTAAAAACCAACTGATTAACTTTTTCATTTTCAATTTAAAACTTTTGAAACATAATAAATAGCAAAAGCTGAAATTGTCATACCATCATAAATTTCACCAGACTTAATTTTACTAACAATTTCATCTAAAGAAAGTTGCAAAATTTCTATCTCTTCACTTTCGTCAAGCGATTGAGAGGTAAATTCGGAAACTTTTGCGAGAAAAACATTACAAATTTCGTCAGTTACCCCATTAAAAGGATTAAACTCACCAATCTTATATATTTCACTTGCAATAGCCCCGGTTTCTTCTTTTAATTCATCTAATGCAGATTCAAAAGCAGTAGAGTTATTTTTTATTCCGCCACCAGGAAATTCAATGCTAAATTTTTTGTCTAAAAATCTGTATTGTTTTGTTAAAATAAATCTATTATCTTCAGTTTGTGGAATAATCATTACAGAACCATTTGTATGAACATAATAATATTTGCCAATGTTTCCATTTGGTAAATAATATTCATCAATTAAATATTCCCAATATGGATTTTTATTAATTAACTTACTCGTGATCTTTTTAAATTTATCATTATCCACAACAATCAACCAACTCGCATTGTTCGAACATAATAGATAATTCAATAGCAGCATTTTCATCCGAATCTGAACCATGAACCGCATTTATAGATTTGTTCTCACCATATTTTTTTCTCAAGGTGCCTTCCTCCGCTTGCAAAGGGTCAGTAGGTCCCAAAAGCTTTCTAAATTCATCAACCGCATTTTCTTTTTTCAGTGCCATTATTACAATCGGTCCACTTGTAATGTACTGTATCAAATCGTCGTAAAAAGGTTTTCCTTTATGAACTCCATAAAATACGGAAGCTTTTTCTGGTTTAAGTCTTGTCATTTTCATACCAATTATTTCAAAATCCGCATTGATAATATCTTTAATAATATCACCAATAAACTTTTTCCTGACTGCATCAGGTTTAATAATACATAAAGTTTTATTGTTCATAATTATACCAAATAAAATTACAAATTTTATTTATCTTTTAAAAACTCTAAAAGCTTAGAACTTTGTTAATTTTTTCAAACACTTTTTTCTCGTTTGGCAAAACGTCTTCTTCATAAACTGGTGCATAAGGTATATGGCTATCCTTTGCGGCTAATCTTTCAACAGGTGCATCTAACCAATGGAATGCTTCTTGAGCAATAGTGGCGGCAATTTCAGCACCAAAACCAGTTGTTAAAGTATCTTCGTGAACAATCAAAGCTCGCCCTGTTTTCTTTACTGATGAAAGTATTAATTCTTTATCCCAAGGAATAATGGTTCTTAAATCAATAATTTCAATTGTTTTGCTATTTGTTTTTTCAAAATTTTTAGCGGCATTTATACTGTCTTTTACACCCATTCCGTAAGTAATGATTGTAAGATCTTTACCTTCTTTAACGACTTTTCCTTTTCCAAATGGTATAAGATAGTTTTCATCGGGTTCAATAGTTCTTGAAAATGGAAGACGGTACATACCTTTATGTTCGCAGAAAATAACTGGATCTTGCAACCTACAAGCGGTTTTGAGCAATCCTTTTGCATCAGCAGCATTGCTTGGATAAGCAATCATAAGACCAGGAATATGTGAAAATATTGATTCAATATTCTGCGAATGGCATAATCCTCCGTGTATGTATCCTCCAACGGCTACTCTAATTACCATCGGGCAACTGAAACCTCCATCAGAGCGATAACGTAATGTTGCAACTTCGTTCTTGATTTGCATAAATGCTGGCCAGATATAGTCTCCGAATTGAATTTCAACAACAGGTTTAAAACCTCTCACAGCAAGTCCTAATGCAACACCAACAATTGATGCTTCGGCAAGTGGAGAGTTAAATACTCGTTCTTCACCAAATTCATAAGTTAGACCTCTTGTTGCAGTAAACACACCACCTTTCGGATCAGCAATATCTTCGCCAAAAATGAGCATTTTTGGATTGTGTCGCATTTCTTCCGCTAATGCGTGATTTATTGCATCTACCAATACAATTTGGTTGCCTTCTTTGGGTTCCTCATTTGCATATGGTAAATTGTGAGTTTCTACAGGAGCAAATATATGTTTTGTAGAATCTTCCGCAACAGGATCAGGGCGTCCCCAAGCCCAATCAGCAGCTTCGTCAATTTCTTTTTTGACTTCATCCCAAAAATTATTTATCTCATCTTCAGTTGAAAGTCTTGAATTAACTAAGTAATTGGCTAAACGTTTGATACAATCTTTTTCCGATTGAATTTTTGCAAGTTCTTCTTCTTTGCGATATTTCTTATGATCATCAGATGACGAGTGTGGAAGCAATCTTTCGACGAGTGCGTGCATAAGCACAGGACCTTTACCGCTGTTTATATATTCAATTGCTTCTTTCGCTGCTTTTACTGAAGCAATATAATCAGTTCCATCGAAAGTCATCATCTTCAAATTCTGATAGCAACAGAAAGTGTGTCCAACATTGCCGCCCATAGATTGCTTTTCTCTTGGAACTGAAATCGCATAACCATTATCTTGTATGCAAAAAATTACTGGTAATTTATCTCGTGATGCCCAATTTACAGCTTCATAGAATTCACCTTGGCTTGTAGTACCCTCACCCGAAGCAACATAAACAATTTCGTTTGTGCCAAGCTTTTTCGAAGCAAGAGCTGTTCCAACGGCATTTAAAAATTGTGTGCCAGTAGGGGAGGATTGGGTTGGTAAATTCAACTTAGGATGACCATAATGTCCAGGCATTTGACGACCACCAGTAGCAGGATCTTCTGCTTTACCAAAAGCTAACAAAAAATATTCCTTAGGTGTGAAACCTCGTGCATAAACAAAAGCTAAATCTCTATAATAAGTCCAGCCCCAAGCTTTATCGTCAAGCTGAAAACCAATGGCTGTTTGAACTGCTTCGTGTCCGCTACCTCCAATATGGAAAAAGGACTTTCCTTGTTTGACTAATGTTAAATGCTTTTCATCTGTATAACGAGCTTTCATCATATTTTTCAAAGCACGAATCAAATCATCTGTTGATAAACCAAGTTCTTTATAAATATTTTCATCTCTTGAGTTAATATCAATATATTTTGAGGAACAACTTTCGCTATCACTTTTTGCACAGGGTGAACCAATTTTTGATTCTTCAATAGCTTTTCGAATTATTTCCTCAGTGTTGAATTCTGATTGATTTGTTTTGAGATTTTGATTTTTCTTTGCCATAATGTACTCTGAAAATTAAAAAAAAACATTTATATTTAATTAAAAATTTTGCACCATTAATTGTAAAGAAATGGTAAAATGTCTTGGAAAAACATTAACTTTCACGAAAGAATAAAAAAAATATTGCAAAAAACAATACTTGAAAAAAAAATACCGAGTGCTTATTTATTTTGGGGAATAGAAGGTGTTGGTAAATCAGCAATCGCTATAGAATTTGCAAAAACTTTGAATTGTATTCATCCGATTATAAAAGAGGATACTATTAACTCCTGCGATGAATGTCGCTCTTGTAAACAATTTGAAAATTTATCACATCCCAATTTAACTTTGGTATTCTCTCTACCACCTGGGAAAGGAGCTGATAGCAGCGATAATTCCCTTGCTAAACTATCAGATGAGCAAATTGATTTAATTAAAGAGCAGTTAGTTGCAAAAGCACATAATATTTATCATAAAATTTCAATACCAAACGCAACTCAAATAAAAATCAATTCTATAAGAGAAATCAAACGCAACTTGTCGCTTACCTCTAATATTCCAGGTTGGCGAGTTGCTATAATACTGAATGCTGAAGAAATGACAACTGAAGCAGCCAATGCTTTTCTTAAAACACTTGAGGAACCGCACGAACGTATTACAATCATACTTATAACGTCTAAAAAGGAGATGTTATTACCAACAATAATTTCCCGTTGCCAACAAATTTATTTTGAACCTATTCCAGAAAATCAATTAGCTGAATATTTAATTAAAGAATACTCTATTTCTCATGCTGAGGCAAAAATTATCGCGAATTTTTCACAAGGATCAATTTTAACAGCAAAAGAGTTTATTGATAGCAATATAGCGGAAATTCGAAATAGCATAGTGGAATTATTAAGAATAGCCCTAAAAAATTCCTACAGATTTGAGTTGTCTGAAAAAATTGAGGAACTTATTGGTACAAAAAACAAACTTAATGTCGAAACTCATCTAAGACTACTTCAAAATTGGTTCCGAGATTGTTTCATAATGTTGAAAACAAACAATTCTGATAAAATTATTAATTTAGATTTGCAAGATAGGATTCGAAAATTTATTGAATTGTTTCCAAATGCTAATTATCAGTCAATCATAAACGAAATTGAAAATTCAATATATAAAATAAGGCGAAATGTAAACTTGCAGCTTATTGCATATTCATTGTTTCTTAAAATTAGATTGAATTTACTAGATAAATGATTAATTTTGCAAAAAAATTAATTCTATATGTTAAAAAGTATCTACATAAAAAACTTTGCAATAATCGAAGAACTTGAACTAAATTTTCATTCTGGCTTAAATATATTGACTGGTGAGACTGGTGCTGGCAAATCAATTATAATAGATGCTATTTCGCTTGCTTTCGGCGAAAGAGCATCATCAGAAGTCGTCCGAAAAAATTCAAATAAAGCAATAATTGAGTGCGTTTTCGATATATCTAAAATTAAGGAAAGTTTAAATTTATCTGACTTTACCGATTTTATTGATAATGATGAGTTAATTTTTCGCAGAGAAATACCTTCGAAAGGCAACAGCCGCTCTTTTTTGAATGACACTCCGATTTCAACAAGCAAATTGCGTGAAATTTCAGATATGTTGGTCGATTTCCTCGGTCAATATGAACACCAAACTTTACTTAAAAGTATCAATCATTTAAAAATCTTAGATGAATTTGCTAACAATACAGACCTAATTAAAGAATACCAAACTCAATTAAAAGAGTTGACAGAACTAATTTATCACTTAAAAGAGTATAAAAATCGTCGTGAGGAACTCTTCGAAAAAAAAGATGAAATTAAAAACAAACTTAACTTAATTTTGCAAATCGATCCAAAGCCTAATGAAGATGAAGATATCAACACAAAACTTAAACAAATCGAAAATGCAGAATTTTTAACTAATTTAGCTTTTGAACTATACAGTTTAATATACAATAGCGAGACCTCTTGCTACCAATATCTTAACAGAAGTAAAAAGTTAATTGACACACTTTCCAAATACGAAAGTAGATTTTTAGAATTCGAAAAAGAAATATCATCAATTTCAATTAGTTTAAAAGAATTCGCATCATTTGTAAAAGATTTTTTAGACTCAATTGATTTTAATGCAGAAGAAATCGAACAAATGCGACAAAGATACGCAGATTTGAAAAAATTAATCCGACAATTTGGATCGATAGAAGATGCTTTATTGATGAAAGAAAAATTAAGTAAAGATATTGAACTTATTGATAAATATGAATTTAAAATTGAAGAACTAAAATCAAATATAACTGCTAAATCAAAAAAAATAGGCGAATTAGTTGATTTGGTTGAAAAAGGGCGTCAGGATAAAGCTAAAATTTTATCAAGTCTGGTAGTGGAAAAACTTAAAAGTCTTGGTATTGAAAATTCCAAATTTGAAGTTAAATTTGATTATTCTTTAATAAACGACGTTGATTTAGTTTTTGAAATACCAGCTATATGTTATAATAATCAATATCATAAGGCACTTAGCAATGGTATTTCGCAATGCGAATTTCTAATTTCAACTAATCCTGGATACGATGTGCAACCTTTAAAAAATGTAGCTTCTGGTGGTGAAATATCACGAATTATGCTTGCAATAAAAAGTATTATAGCGAATTTTGATAAGATGCCGCTTTTAATTTTCGATGAAATTGATACTGGAATAAGTGGAAAAATTGCTCAAAAAGTTGCTCTTGAACTGAAAAATTTAGCAAAATTTCATCAGGTTATAGCAATAACTCACCTTCCTCAAGTTGCAGCCGCAGGCGAGAGAAATTTTGTTGTTGAAAAGATCGTGCTTTTAGATGATACTTTTGTTAAAGTTAAACAATTGAACGAAAAAGAAAAAATTTATGAAATTGCAAAATTATTAAGCGGAGAAAAAGTAACAGAAAGTTCTGTTAATAATGCTGCTGAACTAATTAAATCGGTTGCCAAATGAACGATTACTCCTCATCAATGATGAGCTGCGAAGAAATGCAAGAATATCTTGTGGGACATATAAGTCCGCTTGATATCAATAAAATTATCGCAGGATATGAAATGAGCGACGAAGCTTTTAAAGATATTTTATTCATTGATGGTAAACCTTTCTTTTTTCACCTGACACGTGTTGCTCGTATTATAATAACTGAATTGCAAATTTATGATGCCGATTTGATCATTGCTGCATTTCTTCACGATTATTCTAAAATCGCTAATTCTATTTCTAAAGAAATTCTTGCTTTCAATTTTGGAGCTTATTTAACATATCTGGTTGATTTACTTTCGCTTGATGTTGAAGAGGCAGTATACATTACAGAAAATTACATAGATGAGACTAAATTTCCTTTTGACGATTATTTAGTAATTAAACTTGCAGAAGAAGTTGATTATTTTAGATATTGTATCAATAATTTAGAAGTAAATTTGCTTGGAAGATTATGTGATTTAAATAAGAAACTCCTGCCTATTGCCCGCAGAAGTTCTTCAAATGCAGTTATGTATTTATTAAATGAATTAAATAATTTGAAAAATAAACTTATAAATTAAGCTATTTTAACTATTACTTTGCCTACCTGCAATCCTTTTGACATTATTTCAATTTCTTGTGATAATTCTTCAAGCGTTACTTCTTTTATTAAAAAACTATAATTTTTCAATCTATACTCACCAAAGATTTTGTTCCATATTTGGAGACGTTTTGGCATTGGAGTTTCAGCGGAAGCAATACCTACAAGTCTAATACCACGCAGAATAAAAGGAAAGATATTTGTGTTAAGATCTGTGCTTTCGACCATACCACAATTGCAAACAATACCGTAATCAAATGTTGAGCGTAGGATTGAAGAGAGTGTATTTCCACCAACATTGTCTAAAGCGGCAATCCATTTTTTTGCTAAGAGCGGTTTACTTGTTGTATCGTAAATTTCCTTCCGATGAATGACTTCGCTTGCTCCTATTTGTTTTAAGTAGTCAGTTAGTTCCAATTTGCCAGTTGAAGCAACTACTTGGTAACCTAATTTAGCAAGCATTGCGACTGCAAGAGTGCCTACTCCGCCCGTTGCCCCTGTTATAAGCACTTTCCCGCTATTAGGTGTTATGCCGTGCTCTTGAAACTCCAGAATTGCAGTTGCAGCTGTAAAACCAGCAGTGCCATAAATCATAGCCTCTCTTGTAGTTACATCCGCAGGTAATGGTACAATCCAATCAGCAGGAACTCGTATGTATTCAGCGAAGCCACCCGAAGTATTCATTCCCAAGTCGTAACCTGTTACAAGAACTTTATCGCCTGCTTTAAACTTTGAGCTTCCGGTTTCAATAATTTCACCAGCGGCGTCAATCCCTGGTGTATGTGGATAATTACGTGTTATGCCACGATGACCATTTGCAGAGAGCGTATCTTTATAATTTAATGCTGAATACTCTACTTTTATTAAGGTATCATTCTGTGGGAGCTCAGAAAAATCTTTAATTTCAATACTTTTAACAACAGTTTTCTCATCTACATAACGACTAACAAAAGCTTTAAATTTATTTTCCATACTGACAACCTTATATTTTGATAAATTTCAGAGTTTTAAACGAAAAAATCGCAAAATATTTGAATTTGCGATTTTTTTCTTGTAATGTTTAAGTATTATTTTGTCGAATTTGATACTTTTAATCGTTATCAGGCTGAATAATATCGAAGGATACACCGACTGGACAATGATCTGATATTTTTTTTGCTGTTTCTGTATCGTACATTGAGTAAAAGTTTTCAATAAATAAAGTATTTTCGATATATCTATTTTTCGCTGATTTTGTAACGACAATATGATCAATTACCTCCCATTTTTCATTTTTACAACTTTGTTCATTTTCAGTGAGAATTTCGATATTTTTATTGCCTTTAAGTGGATATATAGCTG
>DAIPLL010000072.1:0-6768 GCA_036769265.1 Kapaibacterium sp. (SeqCode) | reverse complement strand
TGCAACGTGCCCCTACGATAATGCAACGTACCCCTACGATCGAACAATTTGGGAAACCCACATCCGATTCGATACCCACCATAATTCGATTATTAAAATCCGCCACCACAAAACAAATTAATGAATACCGAAATACACCCGCCGTTCCCGTTTGGCAACGCAATTATTATGAACACATCATCCGCAACGAAACCGAATTGCAACAAATACGCCAATACATTGCAAATAACCCAATTAATTGGGAAAACGATGAAAATTATATGATTTAATCGAATTGCAAATTGACACGGAAAAATTTTTTAAACGAGCGGGTAATTGTATTTATTAATTTGAAACGTCCTAAAATAAACTTATTGCAGCCCCTGTTTAATAATAGACAGAAATAAATTAATAATCCAAAGTAATGATTCTCCCTTTTGTAAAGTCAAAGAATCTATCCTTTTGTGCGATTTTTATTCCATCAATTAAATCTTTTTCTTCATATCCAGCTAACTTAAGGCAAGTAGGACAAGCATAAATACCTACACCAGCATCCAATAGCATTTTCAAATATGTTTTCAAATTTTCAAAATCACCGTAATTTAAATCTTGAGCATTTTTTACAACCAATTTTGGTGCTTCAATATCAAGATAAATTAGCACATTTTTATCTTTAGACATATTCAACGCCATTTTTAATGGCATAAGCACTCTGTGTGGGTTTTCATACCCAGCTGTAATATGAATAAACACGCCATCTTTAATACTTTCTTCTTGCTCTTTATTCACATTATTTTTTAATTCCTGATTAGAACAAGCAACAAGAAGCATTAAAAATACAAAGTAAATTAAATTTTTCATTTTACCCTCCAGATTATTAGAAAGACATCCGATGATTTTGAAAACATCGGATGTCTATAGTCTATAGAATTCAAGATTAATAATTATCTATTTGAGCTCTTTGAAGCTTATCCGAAAAATCAACGTAAACAGTTTTCCATTCGGTGAAAATATCAAATACAGTCCAGCCACCTTCACGATGACCATTGCCAGTACCTTTTATTCCACCGAAAGGCATATGTGCTTCGGCGCCGATAGTTGGAGCATTAATATAGGTAATACCAGCTTCTATATCACGAATTGCTCTGAATGCGTTGTTCACATTCCTTGTATAAATTGATGAGGAAAGACCATAATCACAATTGTTTTGCAATTCGATTGCATGTTCAAACGATTCTGCCTTTGTTACAGCAAGGACAGGACCGAAAATTTCCTCTTTGAAAATTGTATGATGAGGTTCTACATCAGCGATTATTGTTGGTTTGTAGAACGAACCTTTTGCTAAATCGCCATCAGTTGCGCGTTCGCCACCGCAAATGAGTCTGCCACCTTCCTCCAATGCTTTAAGCACATAGTTATGAATGCCCTCTAATGCTTTATCGTGGATAACTGGACCGACATCGGTACCTTCCTTCAAGCCATCGCCTAATCTTAATTTTTCAGCACGTTCTTTGAGCATTTGAAGGACTTGTTCATAAACATCTTTGTGAACAATAAGTCTTGAAGTAGCAGTACAGCGTTGCCCAGTTGTACCAAAAGCACCCCAAAGAGCTCCTTCGATTGCTAATTCTAAGTTAGCATCGTCCATAATTATTTGAGCGTTTTTTCCACCCATTTCGAGAGAAACTTTTTTGTTCATTCGTCCACCAATTTCGCCGATTTTGCAGCCGATATCTGTCGATCCAGTAAAACCGATTACTTTAACATCTGGATGTTCAACAATCATATTGCCCATGCTACCAACACCAGTTAGGACATTGAATACGCCAGGTGGTAAACCAGCTTCTTCCATAACTTCGGCAAAAACAACGCCTGAATGAGGAGTTTCCTTTGATGGTTTATACACGACAGTGTTCCCAGCAGCAATTGCAGGTAAAATTTTCCACGAAGGAACTGCAATTGGGAAATTCCAAGCTGTTATGACACCAACCACACCGATTGGAACACGAAAAGACATATTCATTTTGTTTTCAAGTTCGCTTGGGGCATTGTAACCAAAGAGGCGGCGTGTTTCGCTTGCGGCGTAGTAAGCTGTATCGATAGCTTCTTGGACATCGCCTTCGGTTTCGAATGTTGGTTTACCCATTTCGCGTGTCATAATACGAGCAATTTCTTTTTTGCGGCGAGCGAAAATATCACCAACCTTGCGAATTATATCTCCACGTTTAGGTGCTGGCACCAGACGCCAAGACTTGTAAGCCTCCTTTGCAGCAGCAACAGCCAAATCAACATCCTCTTTTTCAGAAAATGCAAACTCGCCAATAATATCATCGTGATTAGCAGGATTAATATTCTTAAATGTCTTTCCCGACACGGCATCAACCCATTTGCCGTTGATGTAATTTTTAAACTTTTCCATTAAACCTCCATAAATTCTTTAAGAAATCAAAAGGAACTTTATAATTTACAAATATAAGCTCTTTCGATAAAGTTTGAAATAAATTATTTTTATTCCTTAGTTAATTTTTCGATAATTGATTTGCAAAAAACAGGTAAATCTGATGGTTTTCGTGAAGTAATAATTTTACCGTCTGCAACAACATCTTGATCAATCCAATATGCACCTGCATTTACCAAATCGTCCTTTATAGAATAGAAGCTTGTAACAGTTCTGTTTTTAATGATTTTTGCAGAAGCTAAAAGCCAAGGACCGTGGCAAATTGCAGCAGTGAGTTTGCCTTGCTCGTTCATTCTACGGATGAAATCTACAATTTTTGGTTCGCGCCGCATATAATCAGGAGCAAATCCACCGGGGATTATGACGGCATCATAATGTTCAGGTTTAATATTGTCAATTATTTCATCACATTTAGCTTTCATTCCGTTTTTGCCAATAAATAGACCTTGAGTAGCAGCTACGGATACTACATTTGCACCTGCTTCTAACATACGGTAATATGGATACCAAAACTCAATTTCTTCGAAAAATTCTGCAATAAGTATTACGATATTTTTGTTCTGTAATAACATTTTATAACTCCTTTTTAAATAATTTTACAACTTACAAAAATTTTTACAAAATCAAATAAATCATTGAAAAATAATATTTTTATTTTGTTATTTTATGTTTTTTTTCTAATTTTGAAGTCTTAATAAATGTAAAATTAATTTTACTTTAATTGTCGTGCAGAAGTGCACGTATGTTTAACTAATTTAAAAAATTTTTTGGAGAGAATTAATGTCAGAAAATGAAACTCTTGTTCAAACTTCTGAGCAACAAGCACCAAACCCAATGACAGAGGTTACCAGCACTCGCAATGTAAGTGTAGATTCATTACTGAATTCAGTTTCGAAAATTTTGGAGAACGAGTTCGAAAACGCACTTGAAATTGATGAAAGCTCGTTTGAAACATTGTTTGAAAAAAACGTATCGACTATCAAAGAAGATCAATTGATTAAAGGCAAAATTATTAAGATTGTTAAAGATGAAGTTTTAGTGGACATTGGGTTTAAATCTTTTGGTGTTGTACCAAAGGCTGAATTAATTAATGCAGAATCTTACCGCATTGGGGACGAAATTGATGTTTACATTGAAAAGATGGAAGATAGCCAAGGCAGAGTGCTCCTATCACGCCGAAGAGCTGATTTTATGCGTATATGGGAAGATATACTTAGACTATATGAAACTCAAGAAGTAACAAGAGTTAAAATTCTTCGCCGAATTAAAGGTGGGATGGTTGTTGATTTGCTCGGTATCGAAGCATTCCTTCCAGGTTCGCAAATAGACGTCCGTCCAGTTCGAGATTTTGATAGCTGGGTTGGGAAAAATATTGATGTTCGCGTTGTTAAAGTAAATCATCCAAGTGAAAATGTTGTTGTAAGCCATAAAGTACTTCTCGAAGAACAACTCTCCGAACAACGTCAAGCAATTATGGATAAGCTTGATAAAGGGCTTGTACTTGAAGGCACTGTTAAAGCCATTTCTGACTTTGGTGTATTCGTAGATCTTGGCGGAGTTGATGGTTTAGTTCATATTACTGATTTGTCCTGGGGACGTGTTACTCATCCATCAGAAATTGTTGAGCTTGACCAAACTGTAAAAGTTGTTGTTTTAGACTTCGACAAAGAAAAGAAACGCATTTCTCTTGGGATGAAACAACTTACCCCACATCCTTGGGATACAATTGGCGATAAATATGAAAAAGGCACCAAAGTTGTAGGTAAAGTTGTAAGTTTAACTGATTATGGTGCGTTCATTGAAATCGAAAAAGGCATCGAGGGCTTAATTCACATCAGCGAAATGTCTTGGACTCAACACGTAAAGCATCCATCGCAGATTGTTTCGATGGGTCAGGTCGTTGAAGCAATTGTACTCAACATAGATAAAGAAGAGAAGAAATTAGCTTTAGGAATGAAGCAATTAGAACCAGATCCTTGGGAAGATTTAATGAAAAAATATCCTGTGGGTTCTAAACACAAAGGTATAGTCCGCAATTTGACTAATTTTGGTGTATTTGTTGAACTTGAACCAGGTGTTGATGGATTAGTTCATATTAGTGATTTATCTTGGACGAAGAAAATTCGTCATCCAGGCGAATTTGTAAAGAAAGGTGAAGAGCTTGAAGTTGTTGTAATTTCTGTTGATCCAGAACAAAGAAGAATAGCACTCGGACACAAGCAAATTAACGACAATCCTTGGGATAATTTTGAAGAAAAATACAAAATTGGTACTGAAACAGAAGCTAAAATTGAAAGAATTATCGAAAAGGGTGTTATTGTTGAACTGCCTGATAAAGTTGATGGCTTTGTACCAGTATCTCAATTGTCGTTTGCGCCAGTTAGAAACATTAGCGAATATTTCAAGATTGGCGACACACTCCCACTTAAAGTTGTTGAATTCGATAAAGATGCAAAGAAGATTGTATTATCAGTAGTTGAATGCTTACGCGATAAACCAGTTGAAGTAATTGATGCATATAACGCTGCTCATCCAGTACCAAACGCTGACAAATACTCGAAAGGTGAAATGTCGCCTGATGAATTACCAACCTACAATCCAAGCGAAGATATTCAGCCAGATTTATTTACTTATGAATATCCAAGCGATTATATGCCAAAACCAAGCGAAGTTACTGAAGTAAAAAACGAGTCTTCAGAAACTCAATCTCAAAATACAGCTGAAGAAAACAAAGAATAATAACGTTTCATTCCAAATTCAAAAAGGACTGCTTTTAAAAGGGCAGTCCTTTTTTAGTTTGCAATATCTTAGCTTCGAACTAATTTAGCTTTTCGATAATTTTCATCACTAATTTAGTTAAATTAGGTTCAGCAATGCCTGCAGCTTTGATAATTTCTTCGACTGAGACAGGTTTCAAAGCATCGGGATAGCATTCGTCAGTTACAATGGAAAAGCCTAAAACTTTTATACCCATCTGTCGTGCTACTATACATTCTGGTATGGTGCTCATACCTATCAAATCTGCACCGATTGTGCGTAAAAATCTATATTCGGCACGTGTTTCAAGGCTTGGTCCACTCATTGCAGCATAAACACCTTTATGAAGTTTAATACCTAAACTTAAAGCTGTATCTTCAGCAATTTTGATTAGCTCTTTTGAGTATGGTTCGCTCATATCGACAAAACGAGGACCAAATCGATCATCGTGTGGACCGATAAGTGGATTATCACCTATTAAATTAATATGGTCATCAATTACAACGATACTTGTAATTGGTATATATGGATTAAGCGAACCACAAGCATTAGTAATAATCAATTTATCAATGCCAAGGTATTTCATCACTCGCACAGGAAAAGTAATTTGCTGCATTGAATAGCCTTCATAATAATGGAAGCGTCCTTGCATAGCAATGACTTTCTTACCTGAGAGTTCTCCAAAGATCAACTTACCTTGGTGGCTTTCCACAGTTGACAAAGGGAAATATGGTATTTCTGAGTAATCAATTATTTTCAATGGCTTAATATTACTTGCCAGTTCACCTAAACCAGTACCTAAAATTATTCCAATATCTGTATGAAAATCAATAGTTTCTTTTAAATACGAGACACTTTGCTGAACTTTGTCAAATAAAGATAAATTATCCATAATACTATATTTTTATGTTGAACATTATATTTTTTTTGCTATTGTAACAATAGAAAGTCCAAAAGGGAAAACAATTTTTCCTAAAAATTTATCTTCAAGTAGAAAAATATTTTTAAAAATTGAGTTTATAGCGGGCGAAACCTGCTCTACTGGCTCAGTTATTTTCTTATCAGCACCAGTTAATTTATCGAGGAATCTTTTAGCTAAAGCAGGCAAAAACAAAAAAAGTATTGAAATATGATGAATAACAAACATTGAAACCCGCTTCACGTAATAAATTATTGAATTCAATTTTATTATAGCGGCGATAGTGTTGGTGAATTTCGTCGTGGCGGCTCCATAATGCTTTGTATGCAGGTACAGTTGCAATAAACCAAGCACCGTGAGGCAACTTATCGAAAACGACATTTATAATTTCGCGATCATTTTCAATATGTTCAATTACATCAAGCATAACAGCAGCTTTAACGTTAAATTCGTCAAGCTGAAAATCATTGATAGTTGAAACGAAGCAATGTTCAATACCTCGTTTTTTGCAGTAATCAATTGCAAGTCGTGATGTATCCAAGCATATTGGAATGAAACTATCAGAAATGAGTTGTGCAAAACCACCTGTACCACATCCGATATCCAAAATGTAATCGCCTTTTTGCAAATCAGTTTTCTTATAGATAAGTTTTTT
>DAIPLL010000012.1:15552-20324 GCA_036769265.1 Kapaibacterium sp. (SeqCode) | reverse complement strand
ATTTGGACAGGTGTAGATGAACGAAAAGTGTTAAAAGTAGGCTCGGGACTTATTCGCTCTCAACTTATGTCTGCGCGACAAGATATAACAATCAATGCTTTTGCAAATCGCGGAGTGTTTGTAACTTGGTCTGAGGTTGGAAAAATTAAACGGGAAGGCGTTGAAGCATATTTAATAAATGCATTAAATCCGTTATTTGTACCAGTCAAACCAAAGGCAATACCAATTAAAATAAAACTACCTTGGGAAGAATAGTAACTTAAATTCAATTTTATTTTTTTAGCATCCGATAAAATAAATTTATCGGATTTAATTTTATGGTAATATTTACAGTAAAAAATTTAACAAAAAAGTTTGATAAATCTATACTTTTTGAGAACATTTCTTTTGGTGTTAATTTATATGAGAGAATTGGTATAATTGGACGCAACGGAATTGGCAAAACAACTTTGCTAAGAATAATTGCAGGAATGGATTTTCCAGATACTGGTGAAGTAATTTTCAACAATAATACAACTTTTGGCTACCTTGAACAAAATCCATTGTTTAATTCGGAACTCCCTGTATTGGACGAAGTGCTTGCTGGACGTAAAAGAGATTTTGAGCTTCTCGATAAGTACAACACACTTTGCCTTAAAAATTTATCTTCGCATTCAGATGAATTCTATGAACTGCAAGATTTGGCACAGAAAATCGATGAGCGACAGCTTTGGAATTTAGAAAATGAAGCTAAATCAATAATTTCTGCACTTGGGATTAACGAATTTTATAAGCCGTGTTCTCAGTTATCTGGTGGACAAAGGAAACGTGTTGCACTTGCCAAATTGCTTTTCTATAATCCAGATTTGCTCATTATGGACGAACCAACAAACCACCTTGATACAGAAAGTATTCAATGGTTACAAGATTTCATATTAAAAAAATCAAAATCCTTACTATTTATTACTCACGATAGATATTTTTTGGATGCTGTTTCAACAAAAATTTTAGAAATTGACGAACGAAAAATATTCTGGTATGATGGTGATTATGAGGATTATATTGAAAAGAAAACTGCTTATATTGAAGCTATAAACTCAACGGCTGAACATACCCGAAGCAAATTGCTTAAAGAATTAGAATGGCTCAAAAAAAGTGCTCCTGCCCGGCGTAAAAAGCAAAAAAGCAGAATCGATTGGATTAGCGAAATTTCTGCTGAAATAAAGAAAATTGAAGAAAAGAAAATCAAAATCGAACTTGGAAAAACTTTTTTGGGCAATCGAATTATCGAAGCTCACTATATTTCAAAATCAGTCAATGGCAAATTGCTTTTTAGCGATTTTTCTTACATAGCAAAGCCAGGAGACCGCATTGGGCTTATTGGACCCAACGGTTGCGGAAAATCTACACTATTAAATATTCTTGCCGGCATTGCCAAACCCGATAGCGGAACAATAAGAATCGGCGATACAGTTAAAATCGGTTATTATAAGCAAGAACTAAATGAGTTAGATGAAAACAAAACAGTTCTTGCTACATTACGAGAAATAGCTGAATATATCGACTGCGGTGTTGGAAGAGATAGATATTTATCGGCACGTGATTTGCTAAATAGGTTTCTATTCCCACCTGAACAGCACAATGCACTTGTATCTACATTATCGGGCGGCGAAAAAACGACGCCTTTCGTTACTAAAAGTGCTGATGCAAAATCCAAATGTACTTCTTTTAGATGAACCAACAAATGATTTAGATATTCAAACTTTAAACTCATTAGAGGATTATTTGGAGGATTTTTATGGTGTTTTGATAATTGTCTCACACGATCGAGCTTTTTTGGATAAGACTACTCATTTTACTTACGCTTTTGAAAATGGTAAAATTAAGGAATATCCTGGGAATTATACTTTTTATCTTCAAAATAGAATTCTGAATGAACCCGATAAATTGCCCAAAATTGAAAAAAAACAACCGAAACCTGTTCAAGAAAAACAATCCAAGAAACTTTCTTATAATGAACAACGAGAATACAATGCTCTTTTAGTTGAAATAGATGAATTGGAAAAAAGGAAGGCTGATCTGGAAAATTCAATATCAAATTTAAATCCCGAGGATTTTCAAAAAGCAAATGAAATATACACAGAATTAAACCAACTCATATATGAAATCAATGAGAAAATAGAGCGATGGCTTGAACTTGAAAGCCGAATTAATTCTTAATTCTATTATTTACTTATTCATTTTTGCTTAATTTGTCGATGTGTTTTTTAATTTCTTCTTCCATCTTATGATGAACTTCCTCGTGAGCAGTTCCTTTTATAACCAAATTCAATTGAGGACAGTAGGATGAGTAATCGCCATCACCACGTTTTCTGATTAAAATTTCGTAGTCTTTTCTATTTATACTCTGTGATTTTTCCATTTTTTTAAAATGAAATATTGAACAAAACATTTAGCAAAATTATGATTTTTTTATTTAATTTGTAGTAAATTTATAAAAGGTAATTTATGAAAAAGTTTCTTTTACTTATTTTTGCTTTAATTATATTTAGTGATTCTCAAACAAATGCACAAGTTACAAAGGTATTAAGCATAGGACCAAGCATTGCTTATAAAGCAGGAGTCAGTGCAATAAATACACCATTAGGACGCAAAAATGGAGTAAGTTTCAATAAAATTCCTGATTTTGGCTTATCTACTTATTTCCCTTTAAGCAAAACTGAAAATATTGGATTGCAACTCGACATAGCTTATTCTCAGTATTCATATAAAATGATTTCAGCCCACGATAGCAAAAAAGAATATAATTTTCATCACAGTTATATAGCTGTAAATCCAAATTTTTATTTTAAAGGCATGCTTTTTGGCTTTGCAGCTTTAATTGCGAGCAATTCAAAAATTGAGAATTCCGACTTAAAAAATAACATATTAAAAACATCTTTTGCTTTAAATCTTGGTTACGAGTATCCGATTTATGTTGATGATTCGGGTGAATTGAACATTTTTATAAATGGCGGATATTTTTTGAATGGAGTTTACAAAAATTTCGTAAAAAACGATCCTATGAAAGAAATTCTCCCAGCTGACGAAAAAGTAACAGGAATACATAATCCAAGAGTTGCCTCGTTGCAATTAGGTTTTAATTTTTTATTCGATTTAAAGAAAAAACAAAAAGCTGAGATAGTAGATGATCTTTACGAATAACTAATCGATTCGTTCAAAAACCTTTTTCCGCTTGTTGTAGTTGTAAACCGAACCAGAAGATATTTCAAAATACCATCCGTATATCTTTATTTTTCTTTGTTTAACTCTTTCTTCAATGAAAGGATAACTAAGAATGTTTTCTAATTGCAATATAATATTTCTTTGTTTAATTTCCCTTAAAAGCACGTCAGTGCTGGAATATTTATCAATATCAATAGAATCAACAATAGATTTTGATTGCTCGAGCCATTTTTTTGTGTGAGGCATATTTTCAATTGCTGATTGCAAGTATATAGCACGGCATCCACCACAGTTTGAATGCCCGCAAATGACTATGTTCTTAATGTTTAGTCCAAGAATAGCAAATTCTATTGCTGATGTTGTTGCTAAATACTCATCTGAAAGTCTGTATTTAGGGACGATATTAGCAACATTTCTTACTACAAACAGTTCTCCGGGCAAGCTTTTTGTAATAAGATCCGGTATCAATCGTGAATCCGAGCAACCGATAAATAAAGTATGTGGCGATTGACTGTGTTTAAGTTTATCGAATATTTCTTGGAGCTTTGGATAATCTTCTTCTTTAAATTTTTTTGCTCCATTAATTAGATTTTGCATATTGACCCCATTAGTTCATAGGTAAAGTAAAATAAAAAGTAGTACCTTTATTGGGTTCGCTTATCACCCAGATTGTTCCACCTTGCTTTTCAACGAATTCTTTAACAATAATAAGACCCAAACCAGAACCAATTTCACCTTCGGTTCCTTTTGTCTGCTCAATTTCAGTAATTTTGAATAACTTTTTAATCTTTTCCTGACTCATTCCTATTCCATTATCTTGAACGTAAATGACATAAAATGGCTGCTTCTTATTACTATATTGCTTAAAAATGACTTCTTCAACACCAATTTCAACAATACTATTTTTATTTGAGTATTTAATAGCATTAGAAATTAAATTGCGAATTACGGTAGAAGTCATCTCTTTGTCACATAAAACAATTGTATCATTTGGTATTTTATTAATAATTTGTATGTTTTTATTATTTGCTTGCGATTGAAGTAATGAAATTGCTTTAAAGGATAGCTCATTAATATTACAAAATTCAGTTTTGACAATAATTCGACCCATTTGAGCACGAGACCACTGCAAAAGATTTTCGAGTAAATTATAAGTAGCTTGTGATGCTTCTTTTATTCGTGCAATCATATCCTTTTTCTTCTTCTCATCGAACCTATCAAAATGTTGGAGAAGCATTTCGGAATTATTCAAAAGAGTTAAAAATGGATTTTTCAAATCGTGAGCAATAATAGAGAAGAATTTATCTTTTGCGACAACGGTCTCCTGTAGTTCTTCGTTAAGTTTATAAATCCTTTTTGCATCTTCTTGTATCTGTTCGTTTAGTTGCTTTAGCTCAAAATTTGAGGTACTTAATTCTTCTAAGGCTTGCTTTAGTTCTTCTGTTCTACTAGCAGCAATAATTTCGAGTTCGTTATTTAATTCTTTTAGTTTATCTTCGGCAAGTCTTCTTTCTGTGGTATCATACATAATTAGCAGTAAATGTTCTTTTGATTTAATATTTATAATG
>DAIPLL010000012.1:0-15542 GCA_036769265.1 Kapaibacterium sp. (SeqCode) | reverse complement strand
CAATTCCTTTAAAATTTTTAATAAATAAAAAACGTCATTTCTTAATCTAATATAAAATTGAAACTTTTACTCTAAACGAAATATTTCTTATTTCACCAAGATTACTTTGAACAATTGTTTCGTAATTTCTCAAATCTCCTTCTTTGTTAATTATTTCTAAAATTAAATTAAAATCTTCAACATTTATCCATAAATTAGTATCAATAATATTTTCCCCAATTATATCATTTTTTAATTTGAAAACGTTAAAAAATGTATTATTTGCATCAATGATTTTATAAGTATCTTTTTCAACTAATAATATCGCAGAAGGACTTAAATTAAAAATCGTTTTGAATATGTTTTGGCTTTCACTTAGTTTATCTATTGCAATTTTTAAAGAAGTAATATCACGACCAACACAAATGAAATTTCTCTGTCCATTATTTAAAATAGAATTTAATTTCCAGAAAATTACTGTTTTGTTGTTTCCGAAGATAATTTCCTGTTCGTATGTAAGTTCGTTATAAATGTTTAGTTCTTCAAAAATTTTCTGAATTTTATGTTTATCATCAAAGATTGATAAGAAAGAATTATCAACTTTATCGCCATAAAATTTATCAAATGAATCGCTTTTGTAAAGATAATTTAAATCGCTATCTAATTTCACAATAAAATCACTAATATTGCTAACAAGTAAACGATATTTTTCCTCGCTTTCGCGAATTGCTTGTTCTGCTTTATGTTTACCGGTAATATCACGTGTTATTCCCAACACACCGATTGGTTTTTGATTTTCATCTCTGATAAAAGTCAATACAGCCTCTGTGTATACGATGTTCCCATCTTTCCTTATTTCCTCAAATTCTATTGTACGAGAGCGATTAGGCATAGCCTCATTTTTGGCTTCAATTTCCAGTTCCTCTTGAAAAATTTTTAAAGCCATATCCAAGGACTTTGGAGTAAGGCAATCTGTTGCTTTTTTATTTATTCGTTCTTCTATTGTATAGCCATAAATTTGCTCAACTGATGGAGATATAAATAAATAATTAAAATTTAAATCAGTCATCCATATGTAATCTTTTGAATTATCTGTAATTAATTTAAATTTATTATTTGCTTCCTGTAGCTCTTGAATAAGTAATCTGTTTTGGTGTTGATAAAGCAAAATTTTTCCAATTAATAAAGTTGCAAGAGGATAAAAGATGATAACTGTAGCAGATATAGTTTGCAAAGTTTCTATTGCTAATTTCGATGGTAAGGAAAACATAAGAAATAACATAGCAATATGAACAATGAACCCAAGAAAATAAAGATTTTTCATATTTATCTCTATTTTTCTCTTTTGAATTAGATGATGAAACAGCCATCCAATTAAAAATGAAGAAGTAATAACACTAACTCCTGTAATAGCACCAATTCCACCAATATAAATTCTGCCAATTGCAGTCATAATAGCAGATATTAAACCTGCTAAAGGTCCGAAAAACAATGTGCAGAGGCTTATAACAACCGATCTACCATCAAATATCAACCCCGGTGCAAGCACAAATGGATAAAATAATCCAATTAACGCAACAGAACCAAAAATAAAACCTTGAAGAATTTTACCACGAAGAGTATCAGAACTCCAAATAGATTCAGCAAATCCAGATATTATACTAAAAGAAACTAATAAGCTTAGATTAAATACAATTTGTATAACAATCACATTTTTTCCTTAATAGTGCTTAAAAATTAATTTAAAGAAAAAGCGATGAAAACACAATATTTTTAAAATTAATAAAATTAAATATTTTTATGAGAACCATCGCAGTATGGAGGCAATTTTGTATGTTTGCAACCACACAAATAATATTCCTTTTGTACTATCACTTCAAAAGGGACCGAGTGGAATTCGCCTTGAGTTTTGTGGCTACCATCGCAGAAAGGTTGAGTTTTTGCTTCACCACAAGAGCACCAAAAATATTTCCTACCAGGTTCAAGAATAATTTTATAAGGTAATTTTTGGGGTGATTTTGGATCTGGCATAAATATCTCCTAAAAAATTAAAATGAAATAATCAATATTTCGTTAAGAGTAAAAGTTTCAATTTTAAATTAGATAAAGAAATGACGTTTTATATTTATTTAAAATTTTATAGGAATTGCTTTGAGTGAAAAATTTTTGCATTATGAAAAAATTAAATATTTAAGAGAAAAAAAAGAGGAAGCCTTGCTTGGTGGTGGCGAGGATAGAATTTTTGCACAACACGCAAAAGGCAAATTAACAGCTCGGGAGCGTATTGATTTGCTATTAGATAAAGGAACTTTTAATGAGATTGATACATTTGTGCATCACCATTCGAATGATTTCGGCTTGGATAAGACAAAACCTCTCGGAGATGGTGTGGTCACAGGTTTCGGAGAAATACAAGGACAAAAAGTAGCAGTTTTTTCACAAGATTTTACTGTGCTTGGTGGGAGCTTGGCTGAGATGCACGGAAAAAAAATTTGCAAAATTATGGATATGGCAATGAAACTGGGAATTCCAGTTATCGGTATTAACGACTCGGGAGGAGCAAGAGTGCAAGAAGGTGTAATCTCGCTTGGAGCTTATGCTGAGATTTTTCTACGAAATACACTTGCATCGGGTGTTATTCCGCAAATTTCTATCATTTCAGGTCCGTGTGCTGGGGGGGCTGTTTATTCACCAGCTATCACAGATTTTATAATTATGGTCAAGAATACTTCGTATATGTTTGTTACAGGTCCTAAGGTTGTTAAAACAGTAACGCACGAAGATTTAACATCAGAAGAACTGGGCGGAGCAGAAGTACACGCAACGAAAAGTGGCGTAGCTCATTTTGTAGCTGAAAATGATTTGGAGGCAATTGAAATTACAAAAAAATTATTAAGTTATTTACCATCAAACAATGCAGAAGAACCACCTATTATTCCTAATGAGGATCCGATTGATAGAGAAGCAATTGATTTGTGCAATATTATACCAGAAAATCCTAATCAACCTTATGATATGAAAGACATTATTAAAATTGTTGCTGATTTAGGAGAAATTTTCGAGGTTCACAAAGATTATGCACAAAACATAGTTTGTGGATTTATTAGATTAGGTGGTAAAAGTATCGGCGTAATAGCTAATCAGCCAGCAGTATTGGCGGGTGTGCTTGATATTGATGCATCAAAGAAGGCAGCACGTTTTGTTCGTTTCTGCGACGCATTCAACATACCGATTTTGACTTTCGTTGATGTTCCAGGTTTTTTGCCTGGAGCTCATCAAGAATGGAATGGCATTATAACAAATGGAGCAAAATTGCTTTACGCATATTGCGAAGCAACTGTTCCGAAAGTTACAGTCATAACACGTAAAGCTTATGGCGGTGCTTATGACGTGATGAGTAGCAAGCATATACGAGGCGACATCAATTTTGCTTGGCCAACGGCTGAAATTGCTGTAATGGGTGCAAAAGGTGCTGTTGAAATAATATTCAAAAAAGAAATCGAAAGCGCAGATGATCCCGATGCAAGAGAAAATGAACTTATAGAGGAGTATAATAATAAATTTGCTAATCCATATATAGCGGCTTCATATGGTTATCTGGATGATATAATTGAGCCTAAAGATACTCGGAAAAAAGTAATTGAAGCGTTTAAGCTACTTGAAAACAAAGTGGATCGTAATCCTGTTAAAAAACACGGGAATATTCCACTTTAAAAACATAAAATTTACTTTTAATCGTTAATTTTATTAACTTGCATTATGTAATTTAATGCAATGATGTTTATGATTACTTCTGGGAAAGAACTAACCGATAGAGAAAGAGAAATCTTAATGCAGATTGTGCGGCTTTATATACTTAAAGCTACACCAATTGGATCTCGAACACTTGCGAAATATTTAGAAGGCGTACTTAATTTAAGCCCAGCCTCTATACGCAATGTTATGGCTGATCTTGAAGAACTCGAATACATTACTCATCCACACACTTCCGCTGGGCGTGTTCCTACGGACAAAGGTTATCGCTTTTATGTTGACTCGATTAATAATTATATAAGAATTACCGAAGAGGAAATAATAAAAGTTAAAGAGAATTTAAGCAACTCTGATAGTAATACAGTCCTTCGTGATGCTTCAAAAATTCTGGGGATGTTAAGTAAGTATTTAGGGATAGTAAAAATTCCAAAGATTACGGAATGTAAAGTTATAAAATTAGATATAATTAAGCTTAGTTCAAATCGTATTCTCGTTGTTCTTGCACTCGATTCAAATTCAGTTCGCACAATTTCACTTGAAGCAAATTTTGAAATTGAAGAAAAGCACATTAACCAAATTAATCAATATATTAATGAAAGAATTTCAAATAAAACTATTAAATTTATAAAAGAAAATTTCAAAGATCTTATCTCAGACATTCAGTCAGATGATGTTCCGCTTCTTAGACTATTCACAGAATCATTAGACGAAATATTTTCGGACAAAAGTCAAGAGCAAATATTAGTAGCTGGGACACAGAATTTGCTTCAATATCCAGAATTCGAATCAAAAGAACGAATTAAAAGTATAATTGAGCTCATTGAAAATCAAGATATTGTAATTCACTTGCTCGATGAATATGAGAAACCTGGAAATGTGAAAGTACTTATTGGTAGAGAAATGAATACTGATTTACTTGAAGATTATGCATTGGTTGTAAGTACATATCAACTGGGTTCTAGTTATGGTTCCATTGGTCTTATAGGTCCGAAGAGGATGAACTATCCAAAAATGATTTCGATTGTGAAAGCAGTTTCAACAGCATTATCAACTACATAATAAAATGGGCTACCGAAAATTTTGGTAGCCCAGATTTAATAGAACAAAAATCAGCTATTTAATCAAATTTAATTTTAAAACACCCATATTATTTCTATTTTTTGCAATAATTATATAAGTTCCATTGTGTAATGAACTAAAAGGTACATAAATATTTTCAGTATTTGATGATGAAGTAAAAACTTTTGAAAAGACATTTCTACCATCAAGCGAGTAAATATTGAGATCGAGTGTGTTTAGTTCACTACTTGAAGTTAGCGTTAAATAGTCGCCGTTTCGAGAAATGTATATATTATTAATTTTGCTTATATAATCATTGACACTTGTAAAATAGCTACAATAAACTTCACGAGTGTCAATATTTACAGCAGGTGAGATAAATTCTCCTTGTTCGGAAAGCTGAATATATGCAGCCCAAACAGGGATATTAGCAGGTAAATCCTCGAAATCTGTATTAAAGAATAATCCCAAATTTACTGCAATAGGCTGCTTGTTGGAGTTTACAAAATCTAAGTAAGGAATACATTGCTTAAAGTAATAATTAGCCGAGTCGCTATCCATCCAATTCATATCACTTAAATAATTCCCACTTAAGTATGGAAAGTCATTTGGATCGATATCTTCTGGATCAAAAACTTGTGCCATATAAGTAAATAATTTCATTGTTCCAACAACTACCTTTTTAGTAGTGTCAAAATTATCAACAAATCCGTAAATCCAAAAGTTAGCTTTTCCTGTTTTAAAATCATATTTTAATTGACCTAATACTTCGTTATCCATAAAGACAGCACCAAGGAAGAACAACTTTGGTTCAATGAAGATATTTGATACTTCATCGAAAGCCGCGTCATAACCATCTTTAGCGGTAAAATATTGGAGTGGTATCTGTGCATTTGTAGAAAATATTGAAGCTAAAAATACTAAAAAAAGAATAATTTTTTTCATTTGTTGTAACCCTTAAAATGTTAATTACTTGTTAATAAACGTAAATATAATTAATTAATTTTATATTTTTTAATAAAAAAGGCACACATAGGTGCCTTTAAATAATTTTGAGAGACTATAAAAAAATTATTGTTCTTTTTTAGCTCTCATTGTATCCCAAGCTGCATAAAGCATCAGAACGATAAACATAACGAGTGCCAGCCATTCCCCACCTTTCGAGCCGTTAGCCCATAAATCCATACTTAGATCAATTTTTGCAAATTTAAGTAATGCTCCAAATACACCAAATAATGCGGCTCCAGCAATAAATCCAGATGCAATAAGAGTTGCTCTTTGGTGGCGAGCAGTAACTAATTCTTTATCTTGAGACGAGCGACTTACAAGGTAAGATAGGAATCCTCCGACAATTAGCGGAGTGTTAAGTTGTTGCGGTATGAACATTCCTAAAGCAAAAGCAAGCGGCGAAATGCCGATCATATTCATCAAAATTGAGATAATTGCACCGACCAAGTAAAGAGTCCATTTAATATCTGGATTTGGCGACATAAGCGACTGAATAACTGCCGCCATAGCATTTGCCTGGGGAGCAACAAGCGGATCAGCCTTTTGCACTTCTTCTTTGTATTTTGCGAGTAAATCAGGAGTAGCTGTGTTATTGTGAATAGCTTCTATTTGATCTTTTGTGAATTTGTCTTGATTAATCAAATAATCATCAGCAGTGAAACCATAAGAAGAATTTAGCATAAAGATTACCAATCCAACAGTTGCAGCAGATACAAGAGTACCTAAGAATTTCCAAGATTGCTGCTTTTTAGGTGTTGATCCCAACCAATAACCGATTTTCAAGTCTGTAATAAAGCCGCCAGCCATTGATAATGCCGTGCAGACAATTCCACCAATAATTAAAGCGCTGAGCATACCTTGTTTGCCAGTCAAACCAACTTGAGCTAAAACTATTGAAGAAAGAATCAGAGTCATAAGAGTCATACCGGAAACGGGATTTGTTCCGACGATGGCAATTGCATTAGCAGCAACTGTTGTGAATAAAAATGCAATAATAACGACTGTAACAAGTGCTACAATTGCTTGCGAAAGTGTAATATTAAGACCAGTTGCAAGGAATATAAAAATAGCAATAATTGTAAGCGAGCTAAGCATCACAACAAATGTCATCTTAATATCGCGTTGAGTGCGAATGTCTTCGGATGGTTCATTTTTGCTTTTGCCAGTAATTCCATTGTAAGCCAACACAAATGCGCTACCTATGATTTTTGATGATTTCAATATTCCGATAATACCTGCCATAGCAATAGCACCAATACCTATATGGCGAACGTAATCACGGAAAATTTGTTCAGGCGACATACCTGCAAAAATATTTGCACTATCACCAGCAGCAACTCCACCAATATAGCTTACCATTGGGATCAAAACCCACCAAGAAAGCAGCGAACCAACTGTAATAATAGTCGAAAATTTTAATCCGACTAGATAACCAAAGGCAACTATCATTGCTGAAATGTTAAATTGAAACACAAGCTTAACTTTCTCTGCAAGATACTCGCCAGCAGCAACTACACGAGACGAAAAGACTTCTTCCCAAAGACGAAGCGTGGAGAACATAAAATCGAACAAACCACCTACTAAACCGCTTGTGATAAGTATACCAGCTTGGTTTCCGCCTTTTTCGCCAGTAACAAGAATTTCAGTTGTAGCAGTTGCCTCAGGAAATGGGAATTTTCCATGCATATCTTTTACGAAGTACTTCCGGAAAGGTATTAGAAACAGAATACCTAAGAACCCACCTAATAGAGATGAGAAGAAAATTTGATAAAATTGCACATCGAGCTTCAAAATATAAAGAGCAGGGATTGTGAAAACAGCTCCAGCAACTATCACACCCGAGCTGGCACCAATTGATTGGATAATAACATTTTGTCCCAAAACATTCTTTTTCTTTGCAAAACTTGCCAGACCAACGGCTATGATCGAGATAGGTATTGCTGCTTCGAAAACCTGACCGATTTTAAGCCCTGAATATGCAGCAGCAGCAGAAAATACCATAGCCATAAACAAACCCCAAAAAACAGACCAAGGAGTAACTTCGGGGAAAACCATATTTGGCGGCATCACTGGATGATATTCTTCACCGGGTTTTAGTTCACGGTGAGCATTTTCGGGAAGACCACTTTTTCCTACTTGAATTTCCATAAAACTCCTTCAAAAATTACGATGATTTTTCAACATATATTTTGCATAGTTCAATCATAGTTTCGACAGTTTTTTGCAAAGCATCGATGGAAACCCATTCAGTTTTTGAGTGGAAGTTCTGTCCACCAGTGTAAATATTTGGCGTAGGAAGTCCCATTTCAGTTAAACGAGAGCCATCTGTTCCACCACGAATTGGTTTCCAATAAGGCTGAACCCCTGCACGCAAAGCAGCTTGCCAAAGATTGTCAAGCACTTCTGGACATTTTTCAAGGCTATCAAGCATATTGCGGTACTGGAATTTTACTTCCATTTCAATCTTTGTTTTTGGGTGCAATACTTGAACTTCGTCTATAATGTTTTGAAGAATTTTCTTTTGTTCTTCGAGCCCGTCTGTACGAAAATCACGCAAAAGAATTTTTAATTCGGTTTTAGAGACACTTCCTTCGATATTGTGAGGATGCATGTATGGTTCGTAGCCTTCGGTAGTTTCAGGAGCCATATGCTTTGGCATACGAGCAATTATATCAGCCATAGCACGAATAGAATTCACCATTATATCTTTTGCCGAACCCGGATGAATATCACGTCCATAAGTGCGAATAACAGCAGCATCAGCACTGAATGTTTCTTTATTAAGTTCACCAGGCATATCTCCATCAATAGTATATGCATATTTAGCACCGAATTTTTCAATATTAAAATATTTAGTTCCTTGCCCGATTTCTTCATCTGGTGTAAAACAAATTCTAATATCGCCATGCAAAATACTACTATCATTTAATAATAACTCTGTAAGTTGCATAATTGCAGCGATACCAGATTTGTCGTCAGAACCTAAAAGCGTTGTGCCATCAGTTGTTATAATAGTATGTCCAATGCATTCTTTTAGCTTTGCATTTTCAGCCTCTGTGATAATAACCGATGGATCAGCAGGTAAAATAATATCGCCACCTTGGTAATTTTCAATAATCTGTGGATTAACATTTGCTCCACTTACATCAGGAGAGGTATCAACGTGAGCAACAAAACCAATGACTGGAACTTTTCCATAAGCAGGATGATTTTCAGGTATGTTTGAAGGAATAGTTGCCATTAAATAGCATTTATCGTCAAGTTCCGCATCTTTAATTCCCAATTTTTGCAATTCCTCGAGCAATATTTTTTGTAAATCGAATTGCTTCATTGTAGATGGGAAAGTTTCACTATTTGGATCTGATTGAGTATCTACTTTAACGTATCGCAGAAGCTTTTCAATTAATTGTTGTTTCATAAATTTCCCTTTAATATTATTAAAAATGCGTAATAAAGAATTCTAAAAATATGAAAATTTTTTTTAGTTTGCTTAAATAATTTGGAGAAAATAAAAAAATATGATTATTAAACGACAAATATTTATACTTTTCTTATTCTCAAACTTATTTTTATTATTTGCAGGAGAACCAATTATACTTGAATATAGCGACTCATTAATCGGCGAGCAAGATAGCATCATTAACATTCGAAAACTTGTTGGTAATGTAAAGTTGCGTCAAAGAAATGTAACTCTGAATTGTAATGAGGCAATTCAATATATCGGACTTAATAAATACGATTTAATTGGAAATGTCATAATTAAGCAAAATACCTTAACTTTAAAATCACCTGAAATAACTTACAATGGGAATACATATATTGCAGAAGCAAAAAATGGTGTAAAAATTACAGATAAAGAAACAAAGCTTACTGCTAATTATGGAACATACAATACACAAACACTTATAGCTGATTTTGCAGGAAATGTTTTGGTCGAAGATGATTCAACTGTTATATATTCTGACTATGTGCAGCATAATAGGAACAACCGTCAATCTAACGCTTGGGGTAAAGTATTAATTATTGGTAAATACACAAAAGCTCGATTAATTGGAGATTCGATAGTAAATATGCCTCTTGCTAATTTTACAGAGGTTTTCGGCAATCCAAAATTATTACAAATTGATACTGCAAACCAAAATGAGCGTTACGATACTTTATTCATATCTTCCATACGAATGAAAGCAATTCGAGATCCAGATGACGAGCGTTATGTAGCACAAGGAAATGTCCAAGTAATCCGTAATAATTTACAAGCAAAAGCCGACAATGCAACTTATTTCAAAGATAGGAACAAAATTCTATTAGAAAATTATCCTGTGCTTTGGTACGACTCTACTCAACTTTTTGCTGATACAATAATTGTCTATATTGAAAACAATAAATTGAAGAAAATAGAAGCAATTTCAAAAGCTTTTAGTGTTTCAATGAATGATATAACTAATGCAAACCGCAAAGACCAGATGTCCGGTAAGTTTATTGAAATTTTATTTGAAAATGATACTTTGAGAAAAATCAATTCTATTGGTGAAGCTCGTTCCTTATATTTTATCAACACTGATGGGCAGCCAGATGGGCTAATAAGCGTAGGGGCTGATAAAATCACAATTGAAATTAATGAAAATAAAGCCGAGAATATCATTATGTTTAATAACATCCCGGGCGAATATTTGCCGGAACCTTTAGTTACAAACAAAGAGTCAAATTATTATTTACCAGGATTTCGACTTTCAACTGAAAAGCCGCAAAAAATTGATTATTCAATTTTTGAAATAAAAAATCGAACCAAAAACAAAGGAGAAGAGCTAAAATGAAAATTTGTGTAACAGGTGGTGCTGGTTTCATTGGTTCGCACATTGTCGATAAATTTATTGAATTAGGCAATTCGGTAACAGTGATTGATAATTTATCCACAGGAAAAATGGAAAATGTAAATAAAAATGCAAAATTTATTGAACTTGATATAAACGACGAAGCAATACACAAAATTTTCGAAGAAGAGAAGTTTGATGTAGTTTGCCATCAAGCAGCACAAATGAATGTGCGTTTTTCGGTGGATAATCCAACAGAAGATGCGAAAACAAATATCATAGGTAGCTTGAATTTATATGAAGCTTGTAAAAACACAGGTGTTAAGAAGATAATTTTTGCGTCATCTGGTGGCACAATTTATGGAGAGCAAATTTATTTTCCGGCTGATGAAGAGCATCCAACAAATCCTTGCTCACCTTATGGAATAGCAAAGCTTGCAAACGAAAAATATCTTTACTATTATAGTGTAAGCTATGGAATAAAAATTGTATCATTGCGTTACGGAAATGTGTATGGACCGCGTCAAAATCCAAAAGGAGAAGCAGGAGTTGTTGCAATTTTCATAGGTAAGATGCTAACTGGTGAGCAACCTGTCATAAATGGTGATGGATTAATAACACGAGACTATATTTATATCGATGACGTTGTTAAAGCAAATGTATGTGCATTAGATGATAAAATCGTCGGAATTTTTAATGTCGGAACAGGTATTGAAACTAATGTAAACACCATATTCCATAAATTGAAAACACTAACAAATTCAGATTGCGAAGAATATCACGGACCAGCAAAAATAGGCGAACAAAGACGCAGCGTTATCTCATACGAAAAACTTCACAAATTGTGTGGCTGGATGCCAAAAGTACAATTTGACGAAGGATTGAAAAAAACTGTAGAGTATTTCAAACAAAATTTGAAATAAAATGCAACTTAATTTAATCGATGTATTAGTTGTTGCACTATACTTTACAATCATTGCGATTATCGGTATATGGTTTTACCGTAAAGATAAACATTCAGAAAAAGAAAGCTATATATTAGCAGGAAGAAAAGTTACGCTCCCCTTTTTTGTAGCATCGCTTGTTGCCACTTGGTATGGTAATATTATGGGGATGGGAGAATTTGTTTACAATTATGGTTTGGTGGCTTTCTTCTGCTTCGCTTTTCCTTATTATATAGCTGCATTATTTTTTGCAATTTTTGTCGCAAAGAAAATTCGTTCATCTAATTCAGCAACTATTCCCGAACAAATGAAAAATGCGTATGGTAGTAGTGCAAGTATAATTTCATCGGCAATTATATTAATTATCACAATCCCTGCGGCTTACATTTTAATCTTAGGTAAGCTGATACAGCTATTTACAGGATGGGATTTAACTATTTCATTAGTATTCAGCACAGCAATTTCACTGATTATTATTTACCACGGCGGATTGAAAGCCGACCTAATTGCAAATACAGCTCAATTTATATTTATGTATATTGGTTTTGCTGTTTTACTTTATTTTTGTGTAATGAATTTAGGCTCAATTAGCAATATGGTAAGCAAATTACCGCATACACACAAAACACCAACAGGTACATTATCGTGGCAGTATGTACTGGCATGGTATATAATAGCATTCCAGACTTTTATTGATCCAAGTTTTCATCAAAGATGTGCCGCGGCTGAAAATTCCAAAATTGCACAACGTGGAGTAATAATTTCAGTTATTTTTTGGATGATTTTTGATTTTATCACATTGACAACTGGTTTATATGCTGCAGCATATATGCAACTGCAAAGCCCACTTGATGCTTACCCAGTACTTGCAGATTTGGTCCTTCCGCACGTATGGAAAGGCATATTTTTAGTAGCCATAATTGCAACTGTTATGAGCACTCTCGAAAGCTATTCATTCATCAGTGCCGCAACTTTTGGCAACGATCTATTCCCTATTTTCTGGAAAAATTTAAAACAAACAACAGGCACAAAAATCGGGCTAATAATAACAGGTGTGATGGGCATTTTGCTTGCAATCGCTATCCCATCAGCTATTGATTTGGTTTATAAAACTTCCTCAATTGCCGTCCCGGCATTGATTGTGCCACTTACGTTGTCTTATAGCAAGAAATATTATCTTGAAACTAAACACAGCTTAAAAATTATGATTTCTACAATAATATTAACAATTATTTGGACATTATCAAATGAATATAGTATGAAGTTTGGTATAAATTTTTTATATTTTACAAAAGAATTTGAACCAATGTTTCCAGGAATAGTTTTGTCGGTTATTTTGGGATTATTTTTTGTTAAAAAAAGAACAAAATAGGATCTGGACAGTTCCTAATATTTTAAGTTTTATTCGAATTTTGCTTATTGCGCCAACAGCTGTTTTGCTTTGGCAAGATAAAGTAATTCAAACTGCTCTATTAGCTTTTGTTGGCGGACTTATGGATGTAGCCGATGGTATAATTGCTCGTAAGTTCGATCAAAAGTCTGAACTTGGTAAAATTCTTGATCCTATGGCGGATAAATTATTCATTGGTGTTCTTGTTGTAGTATTGTTTTTGCAAAATAAAATACCTTTGTGGTTCATAATTGCAGTTTTATCAAGAGATTTTTTGATTTTGCTTGGTGGAGCAATCATTTCAACAAAAATTAAGATAGTTCCTCCATCTAATTTTTTAGGTAAAATCACAGCTCTAATATTAGGTATAACCTTATTATTTATAATTCTAAATTTTTATTATATTTCAACAATTTTAATGTATTTATCCGTTATTCTAATTGTTTCTTCTTTCATTAATTATCTATTAAGTGTTCTAAGACAAATACAAGAGGTAAAAAATGTCAACAAATAAAAAATATATACCACTAACACCCAAAGAAATTCAGCTTTATAGACGCGAAAAAGCAATACAAGAAACCAAACGTGAAGACAAAACAAACAATGCACTAATTGCTCTGCGGAAGAAAAACCTCGCTGTTATCAATGCATATCCTACACTCAAAGCAAAGGTTGAGAGATTTAATCATTACATAAAAAATAAAAAAATCGAAGATATTGCAAAGGTAATACATTATCTTGTTTCTGATCTTTACGAACAAACTCAAAATGCAAAATAAAAAGGCTGCCATCTGGTGGCAGCCCAAATATACTTTTGAAATACTTTAAGTTAAGGCTTTTCAAAAATTTTGTCGTCTAATTCAACATTTATCTCATATTCATCAAAATTATAAGCCATTTGAGTTTCGCCGTTTCTTTTAATTTCAATAACAGTTGGGACGATTGCACCACCAACTTTTGTTTTTTCTTCGAAAACATATTCCAGAGTATTTTTTTCACCATCTTTTTCCATTACAGTTGAAAACTTATAAAACCAATTTGTAATTTCATCAATGTATATTGTGATAACATCATTTTCTTTATCAGTCATTTTAACTTTGATGTAGTTATTGTCATTTATACTTTCTTTGCCATCATATTCGAATTTATAACCTTCTTCACCATATTTTGAAAGTGGAGAAGTAAGCAAATCGAAAATCTGCAAAAATTGATCTTTAGCATTATCTGGAAGATTTCTTTTATCTTTCGAACCAGTTAAAGGATTAACCATCCAAGCTTTTTTCCCATCATATGATTGAATGATCGTATTTCCCATATATTCAATTTCAATACGGACTTTATCAGGTCGTTTTAGTTTATATGTAATAGGAATTTGCTCACCTTGAGCGGCAACAAATTGACTACCTGTTATTATAAATGTTTGAATATTATCCAATGCTTGTTTATTCATAGCTTTCACAGCATTGGTCATTATTTCATCAATGTTTTGAGAATATAAAACATTAGAGAAAAGAATTAAAGTAAAGAATAAAAATAATTTTTTCATATAGACCTCAATAAAAATATTTTTAAAATTAACTAAAAAATATGTATTAATTAAATTAAATTTTTATTTCTTTTTAAAATCCAAAAAACTACCAATTTCAGAAAACAGAACAGCAGAAAATAGAATTACTGCACCAGTTAATTCTCTTACAGACATTGTTTCCTTTATGAAAAGCACTGCTACTGCACTTGCGATAATTGGTTCAAGCGAAAAAATAAGAGCTGCTTTAACAGGATTTGTGTATTTTTGGATGCTTGTGTGAATAAAAGTAACCAGAAATGATGCTAAAACAGCGTTAAATGCAAGTGAGAGAATAAGCATTTTATCAAATTTTACGTATAAAGAATTTTCACCCAATGCGAAATAAAAAATTAAAGCAATAAAGGATGATGCAACAAATTGTAAAAATACTAATTGTGCTGTTATTATCCTTTCTTTGATATTTTTGGTGAATACATCCATATAAGTAATATAAAAAGCCCAAAATAAAGTTGAGATAAGTGTAAGTAAATCTCCTATGTTTATATTATCAAAATCAGGATTTGTAAATATCCAAAGCCCAAAAGTAGCAATGATTACCCCAATAATTGAGTATTTGCTGATACTTCTTCTGCAAACCAAATAAAATACAATTGGAGTTATCGGAACTGTAACACCTGTAATAAATGCTGATTTTGAAACTGTTGTGTGTTTTAGCCCAAAAGTTTGCAAAAGAAAGCCACCACCAAAGAGAATTCCCAGAATAAGCCCATTTTTAAGTGTTGTTGAATTAATTTTAAAAAGCTTACGATTAAAGATAATTACACACAAACCCATAGCAATTGCAAAACGCATAAGAATATACGCTGTTGGCGAGGCATAATCCAAACCAATTTTTGTAAAAACAAATGTTCCACCCCAAATGAATGTAACTAAAAAAAGGAAGAGCTCAGCGTAAATTGACTTCAATACAATCCCTTTAGTTATTTTCGATGTCTTTTAAAATAGGTTTATTATCTTTTATTTCAGAATTTTGTTTTTTCATTTTTTCGGCTTGCTTTTGACGGCGAAGT
>DAIPLL010000071.1:0-6969 GCA_036769265.1 Kapaibacterium sp. (SeqCode) | reverse complement strand
TAAGCGCAGGAGATATAAGCAATTGGAATACAGCATATAGCTGGGGCAATCATGCGACAGCCGGATATTTGACAGCAGTATCAATTGATGCCAACAACACCCTCACTGGCGATGGGACAAGCGGCAATCCACTCAGCTTGAATTTGGCAAATGCAAATACCTGGACAGGAGCACAAACATTCAACGCAGCAACAGCTTTTGGTGCACCTGTAACCTATAATGCTTCTGCAACAGCTACTTTTGGAGCAACCACTACATTCAACGCTGATGCTACATTCAATTATGATGTAACTATCGGTAGTGCCGCATCTTCAAATACAACAACTATAGCCAACGACAACACCGCTCCTGCTTTGACTGTTACTAGTGTTGGTTCAGCTCCAGCAGTGGACGTTTATGGCTCTCTTGCAGTTCAAAATGGCAATTTTGATATAACTGGTGATATTAACATTACTGATGGTAAAATTGTATCTGCTTCATCAACACTTACTACTCCATTTATTAATTTGACAAATACTAATGCTACATACAACGATTATATGCTCAATGTTCTTAACAACGGTGGTGGTTCTGCTGCTTCATTTTTTAATACTTCTTCAGCGAATGTTGTTGTCTCAATCAGCGGCAATTCAAATACAAACGCAGTATTATCAGTAACTCAATCAGGCTCGGCACACGCGATTTTAGCTGAAGGAAACATTGGATTAAAAAGCGGTCCAAATACTGGCACACTTCAATTAGGTTCTTTGAGTGCCGACCGTACATACACATTTCCAAATAATACTGGAACGCTTGCATTATTAAGTGATATACCAACAAGCTTGCCACCAAGTGGGCCAGCAAGTGGCGATCTAAGCGGCACTTATCCGAACCCGACAGTAGCAAAAATACAAGGCTATAATGTAAGCAGTACAGCTCCTTCAAATGGAGAAGTTCTAAAATGGAATGGTTCTGCTTGGGCACCAGCAGCATCTTCAGTGGTAGTATCCAGTAACAATACCCTCACTGGCGATGGTACAAGCGGCAATCCACTCAGCTTGAATTTGGCAAATGCAAATACCTGGACAGCTGCACAAACATTCAACGCAGCTACTACGTTCGGTGCAACTGCAACATTCAATGCAGGTGCTACATTTGCAAACAATCCTGTAACATACAATTCAGGAGCAACTGCGACATTCAATGCAACTGCAACATTTAACGACGCTGCTACATTCAACGATGATGTAACTATTGGTAGTGCCACATCTTCAAATACAACAACTATAACCAACGACAACACCGCTCCTGCTTTGACTGTTACTAGTTTTGGTTTTTCAGCTCCAGCAGTGGACGTTTATGGCTCCTTAGCTATTCAACAGGGAGACATTAATTTAACAGGAGACATTAATTTAACAGGAGACATTAATTTAACTGATGGTAGAATTGTTTCTTCATCAGATAACTTAACAAGTCCTTTCATTAGCTTGACAAATACATACAATAACTTCACTGACTATATGCTTAACGTATTAAACAATGGTGGTGGCTCTGCTGCTTACTTCGAAGGAACTGATCCAAATGATAAAGTTGTTCAAATAACAGGCAATTCTACCACCGATCCAGTTCTTTCTGTTACTAACAATGCATACCTACCAAACAATGATGCTCCAGCTATGGATGTGCAAGGTGTAATTACTTTAAATAACGGAAGAATTTTCGGAAATATTACGACTAATAATGCACCAACATCCAACAGTATAATCGAACTTACTGTAAATGATATGTCATTTACTGAATACGTCATCTCTGCTACAGCCCATGGTACGGGTAAAGGTGGCGCTTTCTATGCTGATAATAATTATGCACTTGTTGCAAACAACGAGTCGAGCTCTACACCAGCTTTATATGTAATGAATGACGATTATCTACCAAACAACAATCCATTAGCTGAGGCAATAAGAGTAAAAGGTATGGTTAATATAAGCAGTGGTAGAATATATGGTAATATAAGTACAGCTGTAACACCAATTACACCTATAATTGATATTACAGTAAATGATCCGGCATTTATTGATGAATACGTCATCTCTGTTGAAGCCCATGGTACGGGTAAGGGTGGCGCTTTCTATGCTGAAAATAATTATGCACTTGTTGCAAGCAATTCATCAAATAATCCTTCAAAGGCTACACTTTTAGTACAAAATACCTATTCCAGTGATAATAACTCTGCCAACTCCGAAGCTACCGCCATCGAAGTTGCAGAAGGTCGCGTAGTTCTATCGTATGACGATCAAAGTGGCAATATTCCACCTGCATCTGGCGGTACTGTTGATTTATCAAACTACGGTTATCTATCTGTAATAAAATTAACTGACAATACAACATCATCTGTAACATTACCAACAAATCCAAAAGCAGGACAAATTCTCTATATTATCAATGCAACAGCTAGCGCTACTATAACAATTGCAGGTGTTAGCGTTCCAAATGGTAGAATGATTATGCTTGTATCGGACGGAACAAATTGGTATCCACAGAACTAATCTAACATTCAATAAAACAATAAAAGACGCCCAATTTACTGGGCGTCTTTTTTTATTTCACTTGCCATTTAGTTACCTCTGGGCATTTAAGCATTATCCAAAAAACATCCGATGCTTCGGAAACATCGGATGTTTGAACATTTCAGACTTGAAAATTAACTAATTGTTGGAAATTTCAGTATTTACAAGTGAATTTTCTTCCTTGTTTTGTTCAATAATTGGACTTTCGTATTCGAGTACGCTAAATAAGATCTTATCTTTCGCTTCGCTGAGTGAGCCTTGCACTTTGGCACCAGTCTTAATGATTCCTTTCAGAATTTCTTCTGCTAATTCATCTTCAATATACTTTTGCAAAGCACGACGCAATGGACGAGCTCCAAATTTCTCATCGAAACCTTTATCGACCAAGAAATCTTTAGCATCATCGGTCAAAATTAGTTCAATGCGATTTGTCTTCAATCGATCCATAAGCCTACGAAGTTGAATATCTATGATTCCATAAATATGCTGGCGTTCGAGCTTACGGAATATGATGAAATCGTCAATTCTATTGATAAATTCAGGATTAAACAAGCGTCTAATAGATTCTTCGATTGTTGATTTTATATTTTCGTACTCGTTTTCCGCTGTTTTTTCGACGAAGCCAAGACGACCGCCTTCTTTTAAGTCCCGTGTTCCAACATTAGATGTCATAATAATCACAGTATTTTTGAAGTCAACTTTGCGTCCTAATCCATCTGTTAGTATGCCATCATCAAAAACTTGTAGCAGGATATTGAAAACATCAGGATGAGCTTTTTCGATTTCATCGAGCAAAATAATTGAATATGGTTTGCGACGAACCTTTTCGGTAAGCTGACCACCTTCTTCATAACCGACATAGCCCGGTGGAGCACCAACTAAACGAGAAACAGTGTGTTTTTCCATATACTCGCTCATATCAATGCGAATAAGTGCATCTTCGCTATCGAACATAACACGAGCCAAAGCTTTTGCAAGCTCAGTTTTTCCAACACCAGTTGGACCTAAGAACATAAAGGAGCCAATTGGGCGATTGGGATCTTTCAGTCCTGCACGTGCACGCCTGATAGCTTTTGCAAGATGATCAATTGCTTCATCCTGTCCGACGACCATACTTTTAAGCTCTTCGGAAAGTTTAAGTAATTTATTCGATTCGCTTTCTGCAATTTTATTCACCGGAATACCAGTCATCATTGCAACAACATCTGCGATATCGTCCTCAGTAACTGGAAAAATTCTTGCAGCTGATTCGCTTTCCCATTTAGCTTTTTCAAGCTCGAGCTCGTTTAGCAAATTCTTTTCAATATCACGCAAGCGAGCGGCTTCTTCAAAATTTTGTTGCTTTACAACTTGTGTTTTTTCATTGCGAACTTGCTCAATCTTTTCTTCAATCTCGATTATATGTTTTGGAACAACAATATTTGCAAGATGCACACGGGCGCCGGCCTCGTCGAGCACATCAATTGCTTTATCGGGTAACATCCTATCGGAAATATAGCGTTCTGCAAGCCGCACACAAGCCTGAATAGCTTGATCCGAATAATAAACATTATGATGAGCTTCGTAGCGGTCTTTTATGTTGTTTAGTATTTGCAAGGTTTCTTCGGGCGTTGGTGGATCAACCAATATTTTCTGGAAACGGCGCTCCAATGCACCATCTTTTTCGATATATTGCCTATATTCGTCCAGAGTGGTTGCCCCTATGCATTGAATATCACCACGCGCAAGCGCTGGTTTGAACATATTCGAAGCATCGAGCGAACCACTGGCGCTTCCAGCACCAACAATAGTATGCAATTCATCTATAAATAAAATCACATCCTTAGCTTTTTCAAGTTCATTAAGGATTGCTTTCATACGTTCTTCAAATTGTCCGCGATATTTTGTGCCAGCAACTATCGCAGCCAAATCAAGCGTAACAATTCGCTTATCGAAAAGTGCACGCGAAACCTTCTTCTGCACAATTCTCAATGCCAGACCTTCAACAATAGCAGTTTTCCCAACTCCTGGCTCGCCGATAAGCACAGGATTATTCTTTTTGCGGCGCGATAGCACCTGCGAAACTCGCTCAATTTCTTTGAGACGCCCGACAACGGGATCGAGCTTTCCTTCAACCGCAAGTTTTGTTAAATCGCGTCCGAAATTATCAAGAACAGGTGTTTTTACTCTTTCTTTTGCTTTTGGCACCTGTGGTATATTTTTAGGCTGATATTCTTGCTTCATTGTTCCTCCTGAAAGAAAACTGTCCAACTCTCTTCGAGCAGAATCATAAGTAACTGAAAATTGCGACAAAATTTGCGCTGCAATGTTTTCTTCATCACGCAGCAAAGAAAGCAGCAAGTGTTCCGTTCCGATAACATCCGATTTGTAAAGTCTGGCTTCAAGTAGTGTAATTTTCAGAACTTTTTCAGCCTGTTTAGTAAGCGGAATGTTACCTATGGTCATTGTTGCGTTGCCAGTACGTACTGTATCTTCAATAGTTTTTTTCAATTGGTATAGGTCAACATTTAAATTTTTAACCATTTTAACCGCAAGACCTTCACCTTCGCGAATAATACCAAGTAATAAATGCTCGGTGCCAATGTAATCGTGCCCAAGGCGAATAGCTTCCTCGCGACTTAATCGAATTACTTCGTTTACTCTGTTCGAAAAATTTGCTTCCATCTTAATTCCTCATTTTTAAGTGTATTTTTTCATATACAAAGACGATTTGCTTTGTTATTTATTTATTTTACGTATTTTTGCAATTTTTATATAAATATTATCGACAATTCTTTCAATTTTTTAATTTGACTAAAAATTACTATTTTTAGTTACAAAATTTATTAATTGTTTATAATCAAAATGACTTTAAACGAAATTACAAAGCCAATAAAACAAGAACTGGACGAGTTTAACAAGTTTTTCAAAAAAAGTTTAAAAACGGATGTCCCACTTTTGAATTTAATTATACGTTATCTTACATACAAGAAAGGCAAGCAGGTTCGTCCCGCATTGGTGATGCTCTCGGCGGCTCTTTGTGGTGGAATTAACGAACGCACTTTTGTTGGTGCCGCGCTTGTGGAACTGCTGCACACAGCCACTCTTATTCACGATGACGTTGTTGATGATGCAGATGAACGCCGTGGGCTTGCATCTATCAATAAAAAATGGAACAACAAGATTGCCGTACTCGTCGGTGATTATCTTCTATCAAAAGGATTGCTATCAGCTATTGATCACCAAGAATATGTATTTTTGGATATTATTTCACGGGCTGTCCGCCAAATGAGCGAAGGAGAATTGCTCGGTATAGAAAAATCCCGCACACTTCGAGTTTCTGAAGATGATTATTTTAAAATTATCAATGCAAAAACGGCTTCTCTTCTTAGTGTTTGCTGCGAAATTGGTGCATTTTCTACTTCTTCGGACTTGCATTACCGCAACCTGCTAAGAGACTTTGGCACATATTGCGGGCTGGCTTTCCAAATACGTGATGATATTTTTGATTATACTTCTTCGCAAAACGAAATCGGCAAACCGGTTGGCAACGACCTCCGTGAAAAGAAAATTACTTTGCCTTTGATCTATGCACTGCAAAAAATTCAACCAAGCGAGGCAAAAAAAATCACAAAACAAATTAAAAACGGGAAACTTTCTGATAAACAAATAGCTGATCTGGCAAATATGGTTATTAGTACAGGCGGTATAGATTACGCAAAAAATTTAGCTAATGATTACGTCCTAAAAGCAAAACAATGTTTGCAAGATTTTCCTGCATCTGATGCAAAAACATCTCTAATAAATTTTGCTGATTTTGTAGTATCACGAGACTTTTAAAATGGCAAAAATTTCACCAATGTTTGCTCTTGAAGCAGAAGAGCTATTCGAAAACGGCAATCATCAAGATGCAATAGAGCTTTGCAAAAACGGTATCGAGCTTTATCCCGAATATCTTACTGGATACCTTACTTTAATTGATTTATATTTGAAAATTTCTGATTATCAATCAGCAGGCAATATCATCCAAAAAGTTAAAGATTCGTTCCCATACAATAAGCAAATTTACCATTACGAAAAAATTTTATATGATAGCTTAGAAAATCAATCAGATTACGATCAAAACTTTTCTCGAATCGGAGAAGCTTTATCAAATAAACATTTAGAAGTATCGAAAGATGAAAAAATTATTTCTGAAAAAGATGATCTGCCAACAAATTTTGATCGAAATTTAGATGATTTTAATAAGAATGCTCAGGAATACGATACTGAAAAAATTGCTTCAATTCCAGAAATCACCGAAAATATACAAAACGATGAGTTTATCATCCAAGACAAAGAAGAGTATCTCTTAGCTGAACATATCGTAACAGAAGAACCCTTAGCGGATAGCTCTGTAGAAATTCTGCCAACTGGTTTTCTAAAATATTATGCAGCTCAAAAC